>PIVQ01000507.1 GCA_003354055.1 Desulfobacteraceae bacterium
ATCCCAGGCCAGAGCCTTGAGTTTTTGTTTTTCATCCATTTTTTTAAGCACCATCAGGTTCCAGGGTTGAAGATTGAAGCTGGACGGGGTGGCGGATGCCAGTTCAACCATTTGGGTGATCAGGGCCTGGGATACATCTTTCTCAGGATCAAAAAAGTTAATAGACCGTCTGGTTTGGCTCATCTCTTGAAAGTTCATAATCTACCTCTGTTTTAAATTATTTCAGAATCAGGCCGGTACCTCAATCAATACCAGATCTGTATTGTCTGTCGCTTTGATTAGAAGCCGGTTCGTATTGCTGATTCTTGCCTGATCGTTTTGATTGATCTTGTGCCCGTTGATATCCACCGATCCATTGATCAGGTAGACAAAGGCCTTGGTTTTGGGGCTGATTTCATGGGAAATGATTTCTCCCATGTCCAGGGCTGCCCTGTAAATCGCTGCAGTCGTATTGAGTTTTACCACGCCGGTACCGGTCTTGTCCGAGGCCAAAAGGGCAAGTTTATTTTTCCAGGTTTCAGGATCAAAAGACTGCTGGTCATAAGAGGGGGCAAGTCCTCCTTTATCCGGCTTGATCCAAATCTGGTAAAAATGGACCGGATCATCACTTTGGTTTTTTTCAGAATGATAAAGTCCTGTGCCGGCCGTCATTCGCTGGACATCATCTTTATGGATGATTGTTTCATTACCCATGGTATCCTTGTGGGTCATTTCCCCATCCAGAACGATGGAGATAATTTCCATCTCTTCATGGGGATGGGTATCAAACCCGCGATGGGGCAGGACCACATCATCGTTAAACACCCTGAGAGCCCCGTGGGAAACGTTTGCGGGATCGTAGTAGTTGTCAAATGAGAACAGCCAGTAAGTTTTCAGCCATCCCATGTCATTATAATGCCTGTCAGCCGCATGTATGATATTTATCATTACTTATTCTCCTGTGTCCCTCAATACCAAATCCTTCAATATTTAAGGTAATTGACATTGAGTTTGTGTCAAGGTGATATTTTTTGCTCAACTAACTTTGTATGGGCGAAGTGCGGTGGCGGGGTCTTGGAAAAATCTTCTTGAAAGTGGTTCAATAGATTCATATATTATTGGATATTCCATCTATTTAATTAGAATTAAAAAATGGGGGCATACCGGATGCGGCGATTTCTTATCTTAACGATTTTTATAAGTATCGTGTTTTTCGTTTCCTTAGGGTTTGGGGGCGACCGGGAAGTTACACTTACGGCCGGTCCCTGGCCGCCCTTTACCGGCGAGGATCTGGGAGCCAATGGAATAGCAGCAAAAATCGTATCAGATGCATTTGAAAGCCAGGGTTACCGCGTGTCTTTTCTTTTCAGACCATGGATGCGTGCCTTTGCCGAAGCAAAGACAGGTCAGGGGCAGGTAAGCGGGTCAATTCTCTGGAGACGGACAAAGGATCGCGAAAAAGATTTTTTTTACAGTGAGCCTGTAATCACAGTTGATGTTGTCTTTTTCCATTTAAAAACCACGCTCTTTGACTGGAGGGAATTATCAGACCTCCAGGCCTTTCGTGTAGGGGTGGTGAGGGGATTCAAATATGAAGATGAATTCGATGTCGCGGTTGGTTCCGGCCTTATTTCTGCTGACCTGGTGGCATCCCAGGAGATCAATTTCAAGAAGCTATTAAAAGGGAGAATCAGTATTTTTCCGGTGGTCAGGCAAAGCGGCTATGCGACTATTGAGAAGATGTTTCCCCCTGAAACCGCAGCTTTATTTGCCCATCACAAGCTACCTCTTGCTCGGCAGAAACTGTATCTTATTCTGTCAAAAAAGGTAGCGGGGAATAAAAAGATTCTTGATGCTTTTAACCGGGGCCTTGCCCTTGTTCAAAGGACCGGCCCCGGCAATGAAAAGTCAAGTGATGACAGATCACCGGAGAAGGAGGCTGATTCTTTCCCGGAGGATGAGTTTGGCCACTAACCTTGGATCAGGCTGCCCCGTATGTGTTAAGATAGGCTTCGATCTTTGCCTTCATAGCATCGTCCAATACCACCTTCCCGTCGATTTCCCTGTTATGGAGAAAGGCGATGATCTCTGAGATAGTGACAATGGCAAAAATGGGGATACCCAGGGTGTCTGCCACTTCATTCAGGGCATTTTCATCGGTCTTGCCCTTTTCCTGGCGGTTGACGCTGATGACAATACCTGCAACCGTCGGATTCTCACAGGTTTTCAGGACTTCAAGAGACTCCCGGATGGCCTTGCCTGAGGTGATTACATCATCCACCAGAATAAGCCGGGTGTCTGCGGTCAGGGGCATACCCACCACAGCGCTTTTATCCGCATAGGTTTTGGCCTCTTTTCTATTGAAGACATACCCCTTGTCAATGCCGTCGTCCGCCAGGGCGCAGGCTGCTGTAATGCAAAGGGGAATCCCTTTGTAAGCCGGTCCGTAAATGCCGTGAAAATCATCTCCGAAATGTTCCTGGATGGCCCGGGCATAATAGGTGCCGAGTTTTTTTATTTTGGTGCCGGTATCAAACATCCCGGTATTGATAAAATATGGGGCAAGTCGTCCGCTTTTTAACTCGAACTCCCCGAACTTCAGGGCATTGCATTGAACCAGAAATTCTATAAACTCTTCTTTATAACTCATACTTTTTTTCCTGTTTAGGCTTATTGGCATCGCCAGGACGCATATTGGTCAATGGCGACGGGTTGGCCCGATTTTAAAAGGGCAGTGGTATTAAAGTCTTCCATGGTTTTCAGCACCTGGGAAGCGAATACGGGTCCATCCTTGCAGACCACCTGCTTTCCGCATACACAGGCTCCGCAGACCCCGAAGCCGCATCGCATATATCGTTCCAGGGATACCTGGCAGGGGATGTTGTGGGTTTCACAGATCTGGAACACACGGTACATCATGATCTCCGGGCCGCAGGCATAGACCATATCCAGGCCTGGCCGCCCCTCTTCTTTGCAGGACAGGATCTCCTGTTCCAGGATATCGGTGACAAAGCCTTTGTGGCCCTGGCTGCCGTCGTCCGTGCAGACCTGGCGGAGGGTTACAAACCTTTCCGGATAAAGGAGAAACTCTTTGGAACGGGCGCCGTGGATGAATAGAATATCCTTGTCTCCAGCTGTTTCCAGGGCATCTACCAGGGGGGCCAGAGGGGCCATGCCGCAACCGCCGGCCACCACGCCTATATTGGATTTTGAACTGATGTTGAATCCGTTGCCAAATGGTCCCCGGATGCCGATCTGGTCCCCGGGTTCCAGGGATACGGCTTTTTTAGAAAAGTTACCCTTGGCTTCAATTGTAACGGCAAAGCGCTTCCGGCTGTGAAGGGAAATGGTATAGGGCTTTTCATCCACCCCCGGAATCCAGATCATGATAAACTGGCCGGGTTTAAAGTCGATGGAAAAATCGAAAAATAGGCTGGCAAAGGAGGGGCCGTGAATCTGTTTTTCTGCGACCCGTATCATCACGGGTTTTTGGTCGGTAATCATTTTGCCCTCCGGTTTTCCATGGCAGGGGGATTTTCCTCATGGGCTGCCCCCCGTATTTCTTCTATGGTCGTATTATGATCGGTCAGCCAGGCATCAAGTTCTTTGTTGACCTGGTTGAACACGGTGATTCCCCTGTACCGGACTGCTGTGCCGATACCTGCAAGACTGGCGCCGGCCATAATGATTTCAACGGCATCTGTCCCTGTGGTGATACCGCCTAAGCCGATGATCGGGATGGAAACACTTTTGTAAATGTCATAGACACAGCGGACGGCAATGGGTTTTATCATGGGGCCTGAGAGACCGCCTTTTTTAAAGTCCAGAACCGGCATCCGGGATTCAATGTCAATGATCATGCCGGGACCTGCCGTATTGATGGCGCAGATTGCATCGGCCCCGCCTTCTTCACAGGCCTTGGCAATGGCACCGATATCCGGGGCCGCCGGGGTGAGCTTTGCAATCAGAGGAACATCAATGACCTTCTTAACGGCAGAGACCACCTCGTAGGAGGATTTTGCATTGACCCCGAAGATCATACCGTGCTGGTCTGAGTTGGGACAGGAGATATTGAGCTCTATAAAATCGGGTCCCTTGGCAGAGACAAACTCGGCCACACGGACAAATTCCTCCACGGAACCGCCGTAGATGCTGGCATTGATTGGAAATTGCCGGTCGGAGAGTTCAGCCCATTCCGCTTCCATGTTCAAATATCCGGGCGTGGGCAACCCTACGGCATTGATCATACCGTCGCCAAGATCGATGACAGTGGGATTTTTATGGCCGTCCCTGGGAGCGGGGCCTATGGATTTCATGGTGGGCAGGCCGCAACCGTTCTCATGGACCCGTTCCAGTATGGCCTTGTTGTTGCCGAGTACCCCTGAGGCCAGCACCAGGGGGGTGGCTAACGTTTTGCCTAAAAATTTGATCTGCATAATATATATCCTGTTATAAAATCGACAGTTTATTTACCACGGACAGAAATCCTTTGCAAGGAACGACCCTGGCAGGCAGGTATTGTCAGGCAATAAAAATTGGTGCGCGAAGCGCTACCATAACTTTTCTCGCTCTATTCCGTCAGGAAGGGTTAAAATTTATCATAATAAATCATATCATCTTCCACCCCAAGGTCGTACAGGGAGTTGATAATAGCATCGATCATGGGAGGTGGTCCGCACAGGTAAAATTCAATTTCCGTGGGGTCCTCGTGGCTGCACAGGTATTCGGAGCAAAGATGGGTATGGATGAATCCTGTAAGCCCGGTCCAATTGTCCTCTTTGTCCGGAGATGAGAGGGCCACATGATAGGAAAAGTTTTCATAGCGCTGTTCAAGATCTTTGAAATCCTCATCGTAGAACATTTCTTTTAATGACCTTGCTCCGTACCAATAGGAAATTTTTCTGCCGGAATTAATTCCGTCCAATTGGTGGAGGATGTGGCAGCGCAAAGGTGCCATTCCGGCACCGCCGCCGATAAAGCACATCTCATTTTTTGAATCCTTCGCCATGAAGTCCCCGTAAGGCCCTGAAACGGTAACCTTATCGCCGGGTTTCAGGCCAAATACATAGGAGGAGCCGAATCCCGGGGGAATGCCTGCCGTGCCCGGAGGCGGTGTGGCAATACGAACGTTGAGCATGAGGATATTATTGTCATGGGGCGGGTTGGCCAGGGAATAGGCCCTGAATCCCGGTTTGATGCCTTTGGATGTCAGTTCCAGAAGGTTGTACTTCTTCCATTCGCTTACATATTGGCTCTGGATATGGAAATCCTTGAAGTTCAGGTCATACTCAGGCACATCGATCTGTATATAGGCCCCTGCTTCAAAGTCAATGGGTTCTACCGGCCGGACCACGAGCTCTTTGATAAAGGTGGCCACATTGCCATTGGAGATCACCTCCGCCTCTACTTTTTTGATGCCGAAAATGGATTCCGGCACCTGAATCTGGAGATCCTCTTTAACTTTGAGCTGGCAGGAGAGGCGTTTGCCGGCCAGTTTGTCCTTTCGGCTCAGATGGGCCAGTTCCGTGGGCAGTATGCTGCCCCCGCCTTCGGTCACCTTGCATTTGCACATGCCGCAGGATCCTGAGCCGCCGCAGGCCGAAGGCAGAAAAATTTCCTCGGA
>PIVQ01001304.1 GCA_003354055.1 Desulfobacteraceae bacterium
GGGGTTACTCCTAAGGCTTCCAGCCCCATTACAGTGATGCCGATACCGCCGGACAAGGTCTTTAATTCAGCATGACCACCGATAAAAAGGGTTTCCGCCATCAATCCTGCCTCATCCTCTACAAGATCTAAGGCAGCTCCCACCTCATGCATGGAAACCTGAACTTCCGGGTCTCCGCCGGTCATGGTATTCAACTGTACAAGATAAGCTCTTATCTCTGGTGATTCTATATCCACGAGATTCTCCTCTCACTATCAAAATAAAAACCCCGGTCCGGGAAAAAACTTCCGGACCGGGGTTAATTACATTTTTATATCAGAATCAGGAAGACATGCAGCCGTCGTCTTCTTTTGTCACCTTGGCATAACACTCACCGCGTTCTTTATCATCTTTTGAGTTTTCATCACAATCAGTCATTTTCTCAACCACTTTTTTCTGATCATCAGCATCGCAATAGTCTTTTTTATCTTTAGAATCCGTCATGGTTGTCCTCCTTTGTTGTGAATTTGCCAGGGTCCCTTTTGTTTTGTGGGGCCGGTGGGTCAGTACACCATGCATGCACATAAGCTAACGCTGTACAGGGGATTGTCAACTGTCGGGCAGACATTTTATGACCCGGCCCTGGCCAGGACGAATCAGGCCACTTCCAGGTTATCCCCATCCATGCCGGAGACATCTGATACATCATTAAACACGGCAACTGTCTGGAGCTCTCCGTAATCAACATCATAATCGCCGGAGTCCTCCCAGTAATATGCCCTGGCCTGATCACTTCCGTTATCCACAACAAAATAGGCTTTGGCGGAACCACTAGACGCCGTCACCGCACCATTGAGAACCGACTCCACGTTAGCATTGTCATTAAAATCAACATTGTCATCCACAACAATGATCTTATAATTCTCCGCAGCTTGTATATATCCAGAACTTGCATGGACAAGATCGCTGGCCCCGGTGACAATATGATCAAATCCTGACGCTGATTCATGAAACTTCAATTTATCGTTGCCCGTGGATTCATCGATCTGGAAATCAGCAATAATATCATAGTTATCGGAACCAACCAGTAAAAATATATCGTTTCCCTTATCTCCATTAAGCGTATCAACACCATCGCTGGTACTGGATCCGGATCCGCCCTTAAGATAATCATCACCCTCTTCCCCGTTTATCCAGTTGTTTGAAGTGTTACCGATAATCGTATCATCACCATCACTGCCCATGACGTCTTCAATATTACTCACATAATCAGTAAACCACAGATCACCGTTTGTTTTGTATCCCTTGGCCTCTCCAGACGATAAATCCACATAGGCATGATCAAAGTCGCTGTACTCATGATCCAGATATTCGAATTCTATCTCATCATACTCCCCGCCATA
>PIVQ01000508.1 GCA_003354055.1 Desulfobacteraceae bacterium
AAACACAGAATTGAAAAATTGCTGGTGGTGGATCCTCAGGGCCTGCTTAAAGGCTTGATTACCATCAAGGATATTGAAAAAATCCGAAAATATCCCAATGCCTGCAAAGATTCTTTAGGCCGTCTGAGGGCAGGAGCTGCCATTGGTGTGGGTTCCGACATGATGGAGCGGGTAGAAGCTTTGCTGACAGCAAGTGCTGATGCTCTGGTTATTGATACCTCCCACGGCCATTCAAAAAATGTGATTGATGCCATTATCAGAATTAAAGCGGCTTTCCCCAGCAGTCAGTTGGTTGCGGGCAACGTGGCCACCGAATCCGGTGCCAAGGCCCTTATTGATGCGGGTGTGGATGCCGTCAAAATCGGTATCGGACCCGGATCCATCTGTACCACCCGTATTGTGGCAGGCGTTGGTGTGCCCCAGTTGACAGCTGTGCAAAATTGTGCCGCCATCTCCAAGAAGACCGGTGTTCCCATCATTGCGGACGGCGGTATCAAATTTTCCGGTGATATGGCCAAAGCGCTGGGCGCAGGCGCCGATTCCGTCATGCTGGGCAGCCTTCTGGCAGGAACTGCTGAAAGCCCGGGGGAAATTGTTATTTACCAGGGCCGGTCCTACAAGGCCTATCGCGGCATGGGATCTGTAGAAGCCATGAAAAAAGGCAGCTCGGACAGGTATTACCAGAAAGATACAGAAGAGGACGAAGAACTGGTACCCGAAGGTATTGTGGGCAGGATTCCTTACAGAGGAACCGTCAGAGAGAACATTGTTCAGATGATCGGCGGACTCAAAGCCGGTATGGGATATCTCGGGGCTTCCACAATTGAAGAGCTCCAGGAAAAGGCAAAGTTCATCAAAATTTCCGCAGCCGGACTCAGAGAGAGCCATGTTCATGATGTTGTTATCACCAAAGAAGCACCCAACTACAGAGTGGAGAGTAACTAAGTCATAATGACAGACGCAACTTCCCCGTTTTATCACCTTCACCTCCATACGGAGTACTCTTTGCTTGACGGGGCCATCCGTCTGGATTCCCTGCTGAACCGCTGCAAAGAGTACAACATGGATGCCGTGTCCATGACAGATCACGGCACCATGTTCGGTGTGGCCGAATTTCATGAAAAAGCAACCAAGGCCGGTATCAAGCCGGTACTTGGCTGTGAAGTCTATGTGGCCCCCAGAACCCTGAACGACAGAACTCAGCTGGACAAAAAGGGCTTAAACCATCTGGTACTGCTTGCCAAAGACAGTGTCGGGTATACCAACCTGTGTAAACTGGTGTCAGTGGCCCAGCTCAAAGGGTTCTACTACAAGCCCAGAATAGACCATGAGCTTCTGGCTGCCCATAGTGAGGGACTGGTAGGCCTGTCTGCCTGTCTCAAAGGAGCTGTTCCCCAGGCCATCCTGGCCAATGATATGGAGCGTGCCGATGAAATGGCAAGGTTCTATGAAAAGACACTCGGTGAAGGAAATTTTTTTCTGGAAGTCCAGGAAAACGGGATGGATATCCAGCACAAGGTTAATGAGGGGCTGCTGGACATCCACCAGCGCCTGTCCATTCCCATGGTGGCCACCAATGATTGCCATTACCTGTCCAAAGGGGATGCCAAGGCCCACGAGATTCTGCTCTGCATCCAGACCGGGGATACCTATGACAATCCCAACCGGTTTAAGTTTGATTCAGATGAACTTTATTTCAAATCCCCCCAGGAAATGGATCGTTCCTTAGGACGGTTTCCCGGTGCCATTGCCAATACCAGGGATATCATCTCCAAGTGTAATGTGGAGTTCGGAGACAAGTCCTATCATTTCCCTCGGTATGCCCAGGAAGAGGGGGTAAGTGAGGATGATCTGTTTGAAGAACTGGCCATGAAAGGGTTTGAAGAACGGCTGGTCAAGATCAAGGCGAAGACTCCTGACATTGACGAACAGCTTTACCGTGACAGGATCAAATACGAAATCGATATTATTCTGGATATGGGTTTTCCAGGTTATTTTTTAATTGTAGCTGATTTTATCAACCATTCAATAGAGATCGGGGTGCCGGTGGGGCCGGGCAGGGGGTCTGCCGCAGGGTCCATGGTGGCCTATGCCATGAGGATTACGGCGCTTGACCCGATCGAACACGGACTCATCTTTGAACGGTTTTTGAATCCCGCCCGTCTTTCCATGCCTGATATTGATGTGGATTTCTGCATTGAGGGCCGGGATCAGGTGTATAAATATACCATTGACCGGTACGGCGGTCCCGATTATGTCTGCCAGATCATCACCTTTGGAAGACTCAAGGCCAAAGCAGTCATCCGGGATGTAGGACGGGCCTTAGGTATTCTGCTCTCCGAAGTGGACGAGATTTCCAAGATGATACCGGACATGTCCAAAAATCTCACCAAGGCCATTGAGGAAGTGCCGGCTATCAGGGATAAGTGCAATGAAACCCCTGAAAAAGCCCAGATGCTGGAGATTGCAATGCTTCTGGAAGGATTGCCCAGACATGCCTCCACCCATGCGGCCGGTGTTGTGGTCTCTGATAAACCCCTGGTTGAGTACCTGCCCCTGTTCAAGGGTAAGGAAGGGGAAACCATCACCCAGTTTGACATGAACTACACGGAAAAACAGGGGCTGGTTAAGTTTGACTTCCTGGGATTGCGCAACCTCACCGTTATCAAAAACTGTATCGGGCTTATTGAGAAACAGGGCAAGGAGCCACCGGATCTTCTTCATCTGAACTATGAAGATGAAAAAACATTTGAGTTACTCCAGAGTTCGGATACCACCGGTGTGTTCCAGCTTGAAAGTTCAGGTATGAAAGAGCTGATCTCCCGGCTCAAACCGGCAACCTTCTCAGATATTGTTGCCTTGGTCGCCCTTTACAGGCCAGGTCCCCTTGATTCAGGTATGGCCGACTCCTATGTGGAAAGAAAACATGGGCGAGAAGAAGTCGACTATATCTTTGATGACTTAGAAGATGTATTGGATGAAACCTACGGGGTAATCCTGTACCAGGAACAGGTTATGAAGATTGCCGGTGTCCTTGCCAATTACTCCATGGCAGATGCGGACGGCCTTCGTAAAGCCATGGGTAAGAAAATTGTGGCCATGATGGAAGAGCATCGGGCCCTGTTCATGAAAGGGGCGCAGGAAAACGGCCATGATCCCAAAAAGGCTGAAAGAATTTTTGACCTCATGGAAAAGTTCGGCGGTTACGGGTTTAATAAATCCCATAGTGCAGCCTATGCCCTGATTGCCTATCAGACCGCCTATCTAAAGGCCAATTTCCCTTTGGAGTTCATTGCGGCGCTGATGACCTCTGAGCGGAACAATTCAGATGCCGTTCTCAAATATATGGATGAATGCAGGTCTCATCAGATCAAGGTTCTGCCACCTGATGTGAATCAGAGTGATGCCTTTTTTACCGTTGATGGCGAAGCAATCCGCTTTGGCATGGCTGCGGTCAAAGGAGTTGGGGATGCAGCCATTGACAGCATTGTTGATGTCCGGGAAAAAGAGGGATCCTATGAAAGTCTCTATGATTTCTGTGAGCGGGTGAACACCAGCAAGGCCAATAAAAAAGTGTTGGAAGCCCTGATCAAATGCGGGGCCTTTGATTCCACAGACTGTAAACGTAGCCAGATGATGGCCGTTCTGGAGGAGTCTCTGGACCACGGGGCAAGGATCCAGAGGGAAAAGGCAGACTCTCAGCTGGATCTTTTTGCCGATTCAGGTATGGGCGTGGAAGTGCCTCTATCAGTGCCTAAGATGCCAACTATAGAAGAGTGGGAGGACAATGCTCTTCTTGAACTGGAAAAAGAGGCCTTGGGATTTTATATTACAGGGCACCCTCTGGATAAATTCTCAGACACCGTTAAAAAGTATGCCAGTGTAAACAGCCTGACGATTCAGGATGTGGCCAATGAACGGATGATTCGTATCGGCGGTACCCTGAAGGTGTTAAAGGTTCACAAGACCAAAAAAGGGGATATGATGGCCTTCTGTGCCATTGAAGATCAGTTTCAGTCTATTGAAGTTGTGGTGTTTCCCAATCTCTATGCCAAAACCCACACCCTTCTGTCCCAGGAACAGATCGTTATTCTTGAGGCCGAGGTTCAAAAGACCGAGAACGCCGTCAAGCTTTTGGGAGAAAAAATTGTTCCCATCGGTCATGCTGAAAATGAATGGACTTCAGGCATTCTCATTCAGGTGGATGCGGTTAGTCATGGTATTGACGTGCTGGAACAGATCAAGCCTGTCATTGAGCGGTATCCGGGGGATTGTATCTCATTTTTTAAAATCAAGATTGATGAGGGGGATCCGCCTGTATTGATTAAGCTGGGGGATGAGTATCGGGCAGATGCAAACCCTACCTACTTTCAGGAGGTGGAGACCATTCTTGGGCAGGGGACCATTGAGACTAAGTGCGCACCGGTCAAAGAAAAGGTAAAGAAGAAACGCTGGCAGAAAAAGAAGAGCCCGGCGTAGCTATAGGGTATCTCTATTTTACAACGGATATTTGGTTGACTACCTGGCGGTCGCCTGCATTCATCTCTGCAATGGCGGCCGTTTGTTGTTTCTGGGCCTGGGATTTGACAGTACCGGACAGGAAGATCCGGGTAGGGGTGGTTTCCACAACAATGGGCTGGGTTCCAATGGCAGGGTCCTGGAGCAGGGTCAGTTTGATTTTTTGGGTGACCATGCTTTCTGCCGTTTCAAAGGTGGTCCCGCGGTGGGTCACCTGGAGCTTGTTTTCTATCCTGCCAACCCCTTCAACGGTCCGGATTAAGTCCGTTAGCATGCGTCGGTGGTAGTCGTCCTGTGCAGTTCCGGAAAGGTAAACCACACTATGGCGGACGGTGATTTCAATGTCGTCCTGATCCACCAGGTCATCTGAAAATAATTTTTTTTTAATCCGTGCCAGGGTCAGGGAGTCATCCATAACCGTTATAAAAGACCGAGGAGTTTCCTGGGGAGACGGGGTGTAATAAACCGGAGACCCCTGGTTGGGGGAGGATGTGCATCCGACTGCCAGTACCAGGTACAGAGAAATTATCACAATGGCGTATGGGCGGGGTACTTTCATTTATTCAAAATCATCCAGATTCAGATTATCAAGATCGGAAAGGTCCATATCTTTGAGCAGATCATCCTCATCCGGTATGATATCCTCGTCAATGATAACCTCTTCCCGTCTAAGTTTTTTGGGCGGTTCCGGTTCTTCCACTTCTTTTGGGAAGAAGTGATGCATCAGGCCTAAGAAGCACAGGTAGAGGATAAAGCCCAGTCCGGCAATGTTCAGAATCAGAATGATGGTGCCAAAGATATTTTTCGCCAGCATAAATCCCCTATTCCCCTTAAGTGTTTGACGCTCGAAACATTAGTGGTTATAGTAAATCTTCAACTTTGTGACAAGGGTTTTGATGATTAAATATACTTATGAATAAGTCAAAATAAGGATCTGGTATGAGCTGGCTTGGTAAAATGATCGGCGGGACAATTGGATTTGCTTTGGGCGGACCTATTGGGGCAGTGGCAGGTGCTGCCTTCGGGCATACGTTTGTGGATAAAAAAGAGGATGAGTATCTTAAGTCCATTCCGGG
>PIVQ01001305.1 GCA_003354055.1 Desulfobacteraceae bacterium
ATCTTTTTTAAATCGAGCCGCTCTTTTTTAAGAGCGGCTTCCATGGTTCTGAACCGCCCTTCAAACTTTGCGGTTGACCTGTACAGAGCCGTCTCCGGGTGAAATCCGGCAAAACGTGCTACATTAACCAGGGAAAAAAGGATATCACCGAATTCCACCATGGACTCATCCATATCCCCGTTGTCGTGGGCGTCCTCAAACTCCTTGATTTCAGATTTTGCAGTCTCCAGAACCTGATCCATATTTTCCCATTCAAACCCCGCTTTTACCGCAGATTTTGACACTTTCAGCGCCCGCAGGAGCCCCGGCATGCCCTTGGGCACATTATCAAGAACAGATGGCTCTTTAGCCTTGCCGGCCTCTGCCTTCTCTCTGGCCTTGATCTCTTCCCATTGTTTGTTCAGGGCATCTTCGGAGTCGATCTTGGCCGTCTCATAAACATGGGGGTGCCGGCCGATCATTTTGTCTGCCACCCGATCCACCACATCTGAAACGGCAAACCGCTTCTCGTCCCTGAATATCTCCAGAATAAAAAGGACTTGAAACAGAACATCTCCCAACTCTTCGATGATATTATCGGTGTCATCGTTGACAATGGCTTCTTCAAGCTCATACAACTCTTCTGCCAGACATTTCCACATGGTCAGAGGCGTTTGCTTCCGATCCCATTCACATCCGTTTTCACTTCTGAGTCTGCGTATGATCGTAAGCAGCGGTACTATTGTTTCCACTCTTTTTTCAATCCTTCAAGATGGCGGTAAAAATCCGTTTTTATATTCTGTGAGACAAAAAGGGTAAGGGCATCAGACACCTGAACCAGATAGGGTGCGGTTCTGGAATCTTTGAGAAAGGAATTGTTGCCTGGAACAAAGGTGGTGGTCATGATAAAAAGAATGGCAACGATCAATATCCCTTTGGCAGCACCGAACACGATCCCGAATGTACGGTCCACCCACCCCAGAAAAACCAGACGCAAAAGCTTGCGGATCAGCCTGGCCAACAGCCCCACAACAATCAGAATCACGCAGAACAGGAAAAAAAAGCAAATCAAACGCTGGATTCCCGGAGATTCGATCCATGGTTCGATATAGGGGACCAGAAGAAGGTAGTAGGTATTGGCCCCGTAAAACCCGGCCACAACACCGATAATCCCGGAGATTTCCCGGATCAGTCCCCTGAATCCGCCCCGAATCAGACAGAAGCCAACAATTGCCAGAACACCGATATCAAAAAGGTTCATACTTTTCCTTATTTTTTAATGATTCCGAAGGATAAACAGATACCAATTCAGCTTGATTTTAGTCAAGATTTTTATTGACCTTTAGACAAATAAAATGCACCCTATAGCCCATGAAAAATATCGAGTTCGAGAACATAGCGC
>PIVQ01000509.1 GCA_003354055.1 Desulfobacteraceae bacterium
TTCACTGACCAATTTTCAAAGATCAAACTTAGCCTTTTTCGAAGAACCCGGTGAAGCTGAGTTCTCTTGAAGACCGGCGAATAATGCCCGAAACCCACGGGGTTGTCAAACCCTTTTTTTATTTTTTGCATCTTTTTTTTCCTGATCTTGAATCAAAACATAAATTACTCTTTCAATTCAAGTAGTTCAAGAACAATAAATATTTCGAGAACAAACACAATTTTCTCGGTCAAGCAATCTTTCTGCCCTATTGGATAATATACATGAGTGGCTATCAGAGCTGGAAGAAAAGAATACCTTCGTTAAGATCTCTTAAAAACAAATGAGCTATTTATTTAGAATTGCTAAAACGATTACAGATGAACGCCGCTATCGGGTCGACCCAAAGTTAGCCACCCATGGGCAGGCGAATACGGAAACAGGTCCCATACCCCAACGTTGACTCTACCTCAATCTGACCTTTGTGATTTTCAGTGACAATAAAATATGAGACAGCGAGCCCAAGGCCGGTTCCTTCCCCAACGGCCTTGGTGGTAAAAAACGGCTCAAAAATCCGTTTTCTGACCTCTTCTGTCATGCCTGTACCGTTATCACTTATTTCAATGCAAACCTGATCCTTTTCCCTGAATGTGCGCATGAGAAAACGGGGATTGATATCCTTGTCCTTCCCGATCATGGCCTGGGCACCGTTAGAGAGAATATTAAAGAATACCTGCTGAATCTCACTGGACTTGCAGTTAGTTCTGGGCAGGTCGGGATCATACTCGCGATCCACCTGAATCTGTTTAAAGTCAAATTTCTTTTTCAGGTTGTAATCGCTGGCGGCAAGCTCCAGAGTCTGGTCCAGGAGCAGGGATACATCTTCCGGCACAAAACCGGAGGCGGATTTTCGGGAAAAGGACAGCATGTTTGAAACAATGGCTGCCGCCCGTTTACCGGCATCCATGACCGAATCCAGCATCTTATGAATATCACGGCGGTCCATATAAGTGTTAAGGGCGTTGAAATCAAGTTCCAGTTCTTCTGCTGCTTTGAGGTTTGCCGGTATGGGGCTCTGGATCCGATTTCGAATGACCTGGGTATTCTGAAGGATACCTGCCAGGGGATTGTTGATCTCATGGGCCATGCCAGCGGCAAGCCCACCTAAGGAGACCATCTTTTCAGACTGGACAATCATCTCTTCCAGCCGCTTTTTCTCATCTTCCTGTTTTTTAAGACTTAGAGCTTCGACCAATGCCACAGCCAGCATCTGGGCGGCATCCTGATCCCCTTTTGTAAAGCCGTTTTTGTTACCGGCAAATGCAACCATGCCCAGAACTTCGGCCCCCAGAACCATTGGAATTCCCATAAAGGCATCAATGGGAATATGATCTTCGGGAATGTTCAAAAAATCAGGATGGCTTGCAGGATCGTTGACCAGAACACTCTGCCTGTCCATTAGTATCCGGGAACGCAACCCCCTGGTGCACTTGTCCAGCATTTTAATGTCAGGCAGACTGTTATCCAACCCGCAATCCTGTCTTGCCTGTTCGGAAATAGCAAGGATCGCCATCTTATTATTATCCTCGTCCATTTCTCCCACAAAGCAGTATTGGCTTGGAATCACAGCCTGGGCAATAGGAATGAACAACTCTGCAATTTCTCTGTACGATGCGGCAAGCATCGACTTTTGAAAAAAGGTGTTCACAGATGAGATGACCATGCTCTGGTGGAGGATCTGTTTTTCCTTTAGAATTTTCTGACGGATTTCCCCTTCAAGGTTTTTGTTGGTCAATGCCAGGTCTTCTATTTTTTCCTTGATGGCATCCCGCATGATGGCAAAGTTCCTGGACAATATCCCCACTTCACCGACCCCGTTTTCTTCGATTTCTTTTTCAAGATTTCCAGAGGCGATTTCCGATGCAACCTCGGCAAGATTGGTAACCGGTTTCATCAATGCGTTGATCAGAAAAACCAGGACAATGGCCAATACCAGGATCACGGAAAATGTGAACCACAGCATCTTTGTCCTGAATCCTGATAATTTTTTTTCAATAAGGCTGGTGGAATAGACAACAGAGATCTTACCCAGTTTCAGCCCATTATAATAGATATAAAAGTTCTTGTGTATATCCATTCCCCCGGGTTCGAACTCCCGCTTCAAATGGATGTTGATATCAATATCAGATTCGAGAATGGCGATACTTCTCATATTCTCGTCATCAAAAAAAGTCTCCATATTAACCTTAAGGGTTTCCAGGTCAACATTGTATAGGGGGCGGGTATTAACCAGACGCATGACATAGGCAGCTTTATCGATCTTGGTTCTCAAGCTGGCCAGCTCAAGTTTTCGAACCTGCTCTGTAATATAAAAGCAGAGAAACAGACTAATGATACTGCAGGCAACAACAACAACGGTTATTATTCGCGACCTCAGGCCCATGGTTTTTATTCCTGTGAAATACGGTGACTATAGATGCAACGCCTAATATTTGCACAGATTATAAATTTAGACAAGAGCTGTCTCATCCATGGAGATTTTTCTCACCAGCGCTCTGTAATCTTCCGACACATTGGAACCCGGCGCATATTCATAAATTGTTTTCCCAAAGGAAGGGGCTTCGGATAGGCTTTCATTGTAGCGTATCGGCGTACACAGATGCTTTGGGTACAATTTTTTCAATTGCTCGTAAAGATTTTGTGGTCCCTTGATCCGGGCATCTAGAAAGGTGGGAAGAATATACTTGAGCTGGATCTCCTGCCGATATTTCTGAATGGCACCCAGACTTTTTATAAACTCTGACAACCCGTGAAGCGGCATCACTTCAAGGGCAACGGGGACCAATACTTCCGTTGCATAAAATAGTACATTGACAATAAGCTGATCCCAGCCGGGTGAGGTATCAATAAGAATATAATCATACTGCCGGTCCAGAGGCTTCAGTGCTTCTGCCAGTGTCCATTCCGCACCAAAACTTTTGCGGTCAATGATTCGTTTTACACCGGCAAGGGATTTACCACCGCTAAGCAGCCAAAGATTCTTCCGGGCTTCCACCAGGCAGTCTTCCACAGGCAATTCCTTGGTCAGCAACTCCGTGAGCCCGGCTGAGGGGCGTTTTCCTAAAATATATGAAGATTGCCCCTGGGTATCGGTATCCACGAGAAGCACCTTGTGACCGGCCAATGCCAATCCAGCACCTAAGTTTACACTGGTCGTGGTTTTACCCACCCCGCCTTTACTCAAAGTGATACAAATTTTGCGGGCCTGGTTAAATTTGTTGGCCTCGTCAGGTGCAGGGGATTTAAACAGAGCATCCAGGGCTACCGGGAATTTAAATTTACAGGATCTGCAGGTGGCCAGAACATTTTTCTTTCCACTCGTAGCATAGGTCTTAATTGTATCGGGGTTGACCTTGTGCTTTCTGGCGCACTGGGGACAGACGATAATCACTGGTACTCCTCCTTTTCTAACTCTGCCATAATGGCATCCACAGCAATACTGGCCAGTCTCTTCATTGAAACCTGGCCTGAAGAACCGGATCCGACTTTAATTTTAATCTTTGCCTTGCCTTCCCAGATTTCAACCGACACATTCCCCTTGGATGCCTTCCAGGAAGAATGGGAGGTGGGTTCAACCGCAGTCGGAGAGTCTTCCGAACCTTTAGTCCGGTAGATCAGACAGTCCAACTCTCTGGTATTACCTTCGAATTCCTTGTCATCTGCGTCAAGGATGCTGTCCATTACATCTTTTTTCTTGGCCATGATTTAACTCTTTTCTGACGCCTGATCCTCAGGCGGTTGATCTTGTTCCAGTGCACGGGTCTTCATCTGGCTGAGGATGGTTTCAAGTCTTTCCCTGTCTTTCAAAGACACATCCAGCCAGTCGACACCAAACTGGAGGTTGCCATAATCATGAACCGAACAGTGGATCACCTTCCCCTTAAGACCGGTTAGCCTTTGGGTACCTATCCAGAACTCGGCATCTTCAATAACCTGGCCGGATTCAAAATCAAGGCAGGATTCTGCGTGAATGGAAACACCGGTGACTGAGACATTGGCTACTGAGTAGGTTCTTCCGCAAAAAACAGCCAGAACATTGTCTTTATCGGATACAGGCACCCTGAAAGAGTGGCGAACCGGTGCGTCCGACGGATCAGTGTCGGGTAAAGGCTGGAAATCGATGGAGTTTTCTGTCATTGGTCTTCTCCTGCCAGCAATTGCATTTACAGCAATTTTGTGGAATTAATTACACATCTTTCAAATACTATCAGGTCCCCGGAGGCCAGGCAAGTTAAAAAAAAGTAAGCATGGGGGATAAGACTATAATAGAGAAGGAAAAAAAAAGGGGCAACCCCTAAAAGGAGTTGCCCCTAAAAAACTTTAAAGCGGTAAGGCTTATGCGCCCAGCATAGCCTTCGCAGCATTAAGTGCGGGATGAGCATACATCAGGATAAGAGCAACAACCAGGGCGTAGATACAAAGAGACTCGATCATGGCCAGACCGATCAGCATGTTAACCTGGATTTTACCAGCTGCTTCAGGGTTTCTGGAGATACCACTCATTGCGCCGGCAAGACCAAGACCCTGACCAATGCCACAACCAAAAGCGGCGATACCAATTGCAAGACCTGCTGCCCATACACTACCAACTAGAAATTCCATGTTTTACTCCTTAAAAATTATATATATTATAAAATAAACGGGGCTTCTTCCAAAAAATCCCGTAAAACTCTTAATTAATGCGCTTCTTCAATGGCACCGGCAATGTACATGGTGGCCAGAAGAAAAAATACAAATGCCTGAACCAGGGCTACGAAAGAACCCAGTGCCATAACCGGCAGAGGCGCCAGGAACATACCGCCCAGACCCAGAAGGATACCTACAACCAACTCATGACCTGCCATGTTTCCGAAAAGACGGAAAGTCAGGGAAAGAACCCTGGCAGTATGACCGATGATTTCAATGGGTAGAAACAAGGGGATCATTGCAGGAACGGGACCCAGGAAATGTTTGATATATTTGATACCGTGCGCCTGGACACCGATTACGTGACTCCAGAGGACAGCGATAAGCGCCAGCCCCAGAGTGGTGTTGATATTGGCTGTGGGCGGGAAAAAAGCGGGAACCAGACCCATCAGGTTACCCAGAAGGACAAAAAGGAAAATGGTCATCAACAGGGGGAAGGATTTACGTCCTTCATCGCCTGTAACGGTTACCATGAACTCTTCAAGCCCGGAAATCAGAACTTCAAAAACATTCTGAACTGTTTTGGGCACCATGGATACACTTTTTCCACCAAGCCATCCGAAAAAAATTAAAATAGCCATGGCCAACCACATATAGGTCACCTGGGGAAAGTGCGCTGCCCATTTTTCGGCACCCGCACCGAACATACCGAACACTGAAGTAAGAAATAAATATGGATGTTCCACCTTATACCGCCTCCTTGAAAAATAATCTCGTTAACTCAAGCACCGTAGCCAGAAACATGCTTGCAACAACAACCGAAAGGCCCGCCAGAAGTCCTAACGGATGAACAATATGGTTTGATATAAGCAGGAAAATAGCCGCCCCGCTTAATGCAAATCGAATGTAATACTTTACCAGGAGA
>PIVQ01000510.1 GCA_003354055.1 Desulfobacteraceae bacterium
CCAGGGTCGGCCTGCCGACACCGGCCTTACCCGGAGTCCGTACCACAAGTTTTTCCTCGGTCAGGGAATCCCAGTCCCCGCACTCCGGGCACTGCCCCAGCCACTTCGGGGTCTGCCCGTCGCAGGACTGGCAACGGTATATATTTTTATCTTTTTTCTTTACCACGTCTCATCTCTAAATTTCAGATTGAAAATCGAATGAATATACCATTTTAGCTGTTTTCTGGCAAGATCGTTGATTCAGACTAAACGTACTCGCTCAGCACCGCATTAGGCAGCCAACTATTCTCCATAGATCATTTATAAAAAATGTACTTTTTTAGTTGCCAAGGAAACTTGAATACGCTAATTAAGTATCCTTGGCAACTATTTTTTATTGAAAAAAGGAACCCTTATGAATAATTTACAACTGGCACCAATAATAATTGGGAAGTTATTAAATATTGGCGGTATACTTCAACGCCATAGTAATAGGATTCTGTTGCCATTTGGCCTTAACCAACAACAGTTTGCAATCTTTTTTGAGATTGGAAAAGCTAGAAAAGTAAAACAGAAAGATATGGTTAATCGTCTCTTACTCGAAAAAGCTCATGTGTCTAAAGTTGTAAAAAAATTACACGGAATGGGGCTAATTACGATTACGACATCAGATGAAGACAAGCGATCAGCTTGGTTAGCACCAACCCCGGAGGGGAAACAAATATTGAACGAATGTGCGGGAATTTTCAAAAAATTGCATAAGGAGTGGTTAGAAGCTGTTGATGACAAACAGTTAAACTCAATACTTGAAAATTTATCACATCTTCAGGCTGTGTTTGAAGACAAATTACAGGGTAATGAGTAAAAGGAAAACTTTATAATGAATAAACCCAAGAATTCCGCATTAGATTTTAAAAGCATCTTTTTATTGATCATCATATCTGCCAGTTGGGGATTTAACCAGGTGGCAATCA
The DNA here is from genome assembly GCA_003354055.1 of Desulfobacteraceae bacterium. Next base: position 954 of record PIVQ01000510.1, read on the forward strand.
AAGTGGCAAACCAGAGTGTTCCACCTGTCCTTCAGGCAGGTATCCGGTCCATCGGGGCAGCTCTTCTTGTTATGGCCTGGATGCGATACCGCAGAACCCCTTTATTTGGAAAAGACGGGACCCTGTGGTGGGGAATACTTGTCGGCTTCCTTTTTTCTGTTGAATTTATTCTGATCTACTGGGGTCTTGATTTTACCAATGCCTCGCGGGCTGTCATCTTCCTTTATACCGCCCCTTTTTTTGTTGCCCTGGGTGCAACGATCTTTATTCCGGGTGAGAAATTAGGCACAGCCCAATTGTTGGGTTTTTTCCTGGCATTTATCGGGATTGTTACTGCATTTAAAGAATCTTTATACCTGCCGACAAGGGAAATGCTGATGGGTGATATAATGATGGTGGGTGCAGCTGCTGTCTGGGGGGCAACAACCGTCATCATCAAGGCAAGCCCTTTGGTATTTATAAAGTCCGGCAAACTCTTATTTTACCAGCTTGCGGTTTCCGGTATTATTATGCCCGCAGCTTCTATTATGCTGGGTGAGCCGGGGCTTGGCAATATGACAGCCGTCGGCATGGCAAGCTTGATCTTCCAAATCGTCTGGATTGCATTTATCACTTATTTTGCATGGTTCTGGCTGATCAGTAATTACGCGGTTTCAAGATTGTCTTCCTTTACCTTTTTAACCCCGATTTTCGGGGTTCTGTTCGGTGTTTTTTTATTAAACGAACCCTTAACCCTGAATCTTTTCGTCGCCCTTTTCATGGTAGGCAGCGGTATATATATGGTAAACAGAAAATAAACACTCAGCAAGGAACATGCTGACGGGCAAACCGCAGATGTTCAACGATAGTAAGGAATCACTGATTTGGAAAAAATAGAAGTGTTAGTAGTTGGTCGCGGAAAACTGGCGAAAGAACTTTTGCACGGGCTTGACAGCACCTCAGTTGCTCGCGTAGTCCCCTGGGATGAGCGGGATTCTCTGGGGCGTAAACCATGCATCATTGTTCATGCCGGTTCCGGGCGCCAGATAGACGCTGTAGTGGAATTCTGCACACGAACCGGATCGGTATTGCTCGACCTTTCCACTGGAGAGTCGAAATTGCCGGACACGACCAAATTCCCCGTAGTTATATGTCCAAATGTGAACTTGCAGATGCTCTACTTCATGGCAATGGTTAAACGCTCCTCAGGATATTTCATAGGTCAAGACATCAGGATATCGGAGTCTCATCAGGCATCTAAGAGTACGAAACCCGGCACCGCTATGTATATGGCAAAATCGTTGGGCCTGCCGGAGAAAACCATCAAGTCTGAAAGAGATCCGAAAATACAAAAAGAGGTCATCGGTATTCCGTCTCCATTTTTGGATCGCCACGCCTATCATCAGATAGTGATCCGAGATGCGGAAGTCGAGATCAGACTGGAAACACGCGTCTTGGGAAAATCGGCATATGCATCCGGACTCTCTAAGGTCATTGACATAATAGCCCGAAAAAGACTTGATCCCGGAAAATACGATATTGTTGATCTTGTCATAGATGAGAGATAGAGTACTGTTTAGGTTATTGTAGCCTTTTTTTGTATCTGCCATAAGGAAATTGAAAATTATGAATGAACTAATGCTATTTACTGACGGTAGTGTGAATAATCAGTCAAAAACCGGATATGGGGCTTATCTCGTTTTGGCAAAGCCGGGACTTTCATTAAATTTTCTGAAGACGCTTGTAAAAGTGAAACGGTTTGAGAATACGTCGTCGACAAAGTTGGAATTACAGACTTTATTGTGGGCTTTACAAGGTATTGAGATCGGGAGCAGGGTTGTGGCTTTTACTGATTCTCAAAATATTATTGGATTGCAGGAAAGATGTAAGCGGCTTGAACAAAGGAATTATAGATCAAAGAATAACAGACCTTTAAATAATAAAGAGCTGTATCAGGAATTTTTTAAAAAAATTGATCAATTGAATTTTAAAGCGGTCAAAGTAACCGGACATCAGGCATCAAATAAAAAAGATGATATTGGAAAGATTTTTACACTTGTGGATAAGGCTTCCAGAAATGCTATGAGAAAGGAACGTATTCAAAGCACCTCTAATAATTAGGCTTTTAAAATTCTTTTTGAGTAAATTGGAGAATTGGAGAATGTATTAGTGTGACATCACAACTTACAAGGTTGATCCCATTTATCTTTGTGTTCTTATGGAGCACAGGATTTATAGGTGCTAAATATGCGTTGGATTATATCGAACCGTTCACATTGCTATTGGTCCGGATGCTGCTGACCTTATCTATTCTGTCTGTTTGGGCCTTATTTCGCGTAAAACAATGGCCTTCAATAAACCAGGCAAGACACCTGATGGGTGTCGGTATGCTGATTCATGGCGCGTATTTAGGCGGTGTCTTCGCGGCTATTAAATTAGGATTGCCGGCTGGGATCACAGCAATTATTGTTGGAGTTCAACCTGTTTTAACGGCATTGCTAAGCGTATTCTGGTTTCGACAAGTGCTATCCAAACGACAGTATTTAGGATTTATCTGTGGCCTGTTGGGGGTAGTGGGCACGATTGGATTAACCCAAGGTTTTTCTGATTTCACATTTGCACCAGCATCTGTCGCGTGTGCTTTAGCAGCTTTATTGGGCATCACACTGGGGAGTCTTTATCAAAAGAAACATGGTGCAAATGTTGATTTACTTGCCGGGACGGTTTGGCAATATATAGGGTGTTGCATCATTATGGCGATTTTATCATTTAGTTTTGAGTCGCAAAGGATAGACTGGTCATTTACTCTGATTGCTGCGCTGGCCTGGTTGATATTAGCACTTTCAATTACAGCGATATTATTGTTGATGTATTTAATTCGTGAAGGTGAAGTTTCCAAGGTGGCCAGTTATTTTTATCTGGTGCCGGTTGTGGCGAGTATTCTGGCCTGGTGGTTGTTTGATGAAACCTTGAGTCTGCCGGCATTGGTGGCCATGTGTGTAACTATTTTTGGCGTATATTTAGTGATATCAAAAGAAAAATCAGTGAAAAAATAAAGAAAAGGAGAACTATGAAACTGACAAGAAACGAAATTGAAATTCTCTGGGATAACTGGAACACGGCTTGGGATAACCATGATCTGAACGGTGTGATGGAATTTTTTCACGATGATATTTATTTTAACAACTGGACCGGCGGTAGCGCAAAAGGTAAAGAGCAGCTGAAAGCAGCATGGCACGACTGGTTTTTAAATCATGGAGATTTTAAATTTATCCAGGAAGAAATTTTTATTGATGAAAAAGATCAAAAACTTCTTTATAGATGGGAATTAGAATGGCCCTCCTTTGAAAAAGGATATGAAGGCAAGACAGAAAAGAGGAGAGGAGTTGATGTTATACATTTCAAGGACGGAAAAATCATCAATAAGCTGACCTATTCAAAAACAACTCTTGAAATTGATGATGACAGGGTCAAATTAACCCCGTAAACACATCATGATAGGGTTATTTTTTTACATATTTTTACATGTTTATTGACTCTAAACGAATTCCAGCCTATCTTGCCAATTAAATTCAATGAATTATTTTTGGAGCAGGTGATGGGTAAAGATAGCGACCAAAGCGAATTGCCTCAGGAGATTTCTGAACCGCAAAGCCGGCGTGAGCAGATTATCAAGGCTGTGACAGAGGGCACGCCTTTAGACGAAGGCAAGAAGAAAACTCTTGTTATCCCGCCTTCCGGGTCCACCAGAGCCAATTTCAGTGAAATTATACAAAATTTCAAGATTCCCTCAGGGTCGAGCCAGTATCATATTGTAAAAATATTTTGTGAAAAAAAGCGGGCCACTGCTGTTGACACCAAGGTGCTGGCTCAGAGGATCGAAAGCCTCAACTCTGAGCAGCTGGACGTTTTTGAAGTGATCTGCCAGGGAGAAGAGTTCACTGCCAAAGGCCTGCTAAAAATCATTCCGCCCATCAAGCGCTTCGAGAACGAAAGGATTCTGGTCCTTCATGCCTTTGTGGATCTGGGAGAGCTGTCACCAGGACCTTTGGACCGGTTTTTTATTGCCGTCCTGCCCCAGAGCAAACCAGCAGATGTGGGTAAAGAGGCTTATGAGAATGAACTCATGGAAAAGAGGATGACCCTGGATCAGATCAATGTATTTTATAACATCTGCAATCGTGTGCCTGGCATCACATTTGAAACAGCCATTTCCCTCCTTCCCAAAACAAGGATTCTTAAACCCCAGCATGCCCAGATTCTGAATACCTTCCTAAAAAAAGAATCCTGCTTCGGTGAAAAGCCCATCACGGATAAAAATATCATGGGCCTTCTCAAACTCTGGCTGAGCCTGGAGGAACTGGTTGAGTGGAGTCGGTATACAAAGCTGGTAAAAACCATCAGCCGAAAACCAGATAAGAAAAAGTCAGATTTCAAGTATATTTTCCAGCTTTACAAAAAAGCGCTGGAAACGGCAAAAGGGAGCAATCGGGGAAAGCTTGTTTCCGGAATCAAGCGATTTCTAAAATAATCTTAGGAATCGTTACAAAATAACTTGATCTAAATTATTTCCAAAACCCCTTAAAAAACTGGGTATTTTGAAAACAAAAGATCAAGTAATTTTGGAGCCGATCCTTAGCCATTCAATGCAA
>PIVQ01000511.1 GCA_003354055.1 Desulfobacteraceae bacterium
CTGATCTCCACAGCAGGGGCGCTGATTGCCTGTGAACTGGCCCCGGCAGCCAAGCAATATCTGTTTGCCAGCCATAAATCCGTGGAAGTCGGCCATAAATACATGCATGACCGTCTGGGGCTGGAGCCGCTCATTGACCTGAAGTTCCGCCTTGGCGAAGGTACCGGTGCCGCCGTCTGTATGGAACTGCTGGATCTTGCCACAAGAATCCTGGCAGACATCAAAACCTTTGAAGAGGTCGGGGTATCCCAGGCTGAATAAAACAAAAACCCCATATTCCGTTTAAATCAAAAACGCCCTTGGATTTTTCATTCAAGGGCGTTTTTTATGAAGAAACTGCCAAAAAATCAGGGTTTCCCCGATTGTTTTTCCAAACTCAATCGACTATCCATTAATAGGGATTGTTCATTCGGCATCATACTCTAATCCAGACGACAGTCTGAGCATCCTCCATGACAACCCATAAACTAAACTGGCTCATCACCTCGGCCATTGTGTTCTTTTCCGACTTCAGTGTTGCTGTCATTAAAAACTCTATGAAAGTTCATAAAAGAATCTAACCATAACAAGAGGGAGGTCTTATGCTTACAATAAACTACACCTGGGTCGGTCCGCCTGATCGCTCGGGCAGGAAACGTGATATCATCGGTCCCATGGCTATGATGAAAGCTAGATACGGGCCGCGTTGCCAACCATTTGTCATTGATTTCTGGTGTTTAAATACCCATGTCCAGTATTTTCACACTAAATTTCGAGGAAGAAACTTCACAGTGCGGGGCCGTGACAAACTCCAAGTCCGGGGTATTGAATCGTATTTGGAAACTTGTGTTGGAGAGCGACGGAGAGGGTTTCATCATCGCAGCACCCCCCTGATGCAGGTCTTCAATTGGGGCCGGTATAAAACGGGTTGGAACCTGAATTTAGTTGTACGGCATATTATTACACATTCAACACGGAGAAACGCAACGGTTCGTGAAATTGTGAACGCAAAAAACATCTGGTCACTATACGTCATGTATCGTCTGGGCGGTTATGCTATGGATACAGGGGTCGGGCCCCAGAATACCAGGGTAAACCTTCAGAGCTTTGATAGTTTCAAGGCCCCCCGTGAACAGGGGACATTCTATACATTCACCAATTTCAGTAGCCGCAATTGTGCAGTAACCCCTCCGGTTGCCCATCATCTTGACGTAGAAACGGGGTATATTACCGGCCCCCGTATGGATGTATGGACCCTTTACGCTCCGGCACGAGACCCGATTCTGCTATACGGTCTTGAGTGGTATCTGCGCTATTGGTATGAACTTGAAAAAATACGTAAAACAAAACCGGAACAGGAATATAAGGATTTATGCCGCGATGGTATCATTTCAACAATAATGACAGCCATCTGTTTTGGAGACAACCGCCGCATCCATGGGGATCGGGTACCTGTTCGTATTGAAACCCAAAACACGTGGGATGCCATACTGGAGGGAGATGATGCCGGCATCCCTGAGATAGGTATCGCAAAAACCTACTTTGGTTCACATCATTAACTAAATAGAAATACCAGTAAAAAAATCTCCTAAAACTCAGGGTTTCCCCGATTGTTTTTCTAAACGCAATCGACTATTCATTACTCCTATGATTTGTTCATCCGGCAGCCCCCCTCACATTAGGGTCTACTCAAACTCTGACGTCAGTATTAAGGATTCTCATGGCTAACAACAACAAAAACTGGCTCATCACCCTCGCAGTCATTTTCTTGTCCAGCATCAGTGTTGTTCTGGCATTGATCTGTATTTATTCCACACCAGACCGGGTCCCCCGCCCACTGGCAGGCCTCGGTTTCTTTTCAGGCGGAGTCGCCATTGCACTGATCTGTATATATTCACTGCCCGACAACACCTCCCGCCCTATGGTAGGCGCCCTCTACTTTATGGGCAGTGCTGTTGTCATTGGCAACTATATATTCTTAACCTGCAGAACCTTGATTGCAGAAAGGGAGTAAGTACTGTTAATATAAAATTCCATGAGCAAACTAATATGGATAATAATCATGTCAATCATTAGTGCAGGCCAGGCAAATGCACGGGAATCCGTGATCCTCCTCCATGGCCTGGCCAGAACAAACCGGTGCATGGTCAAAATGGCCTCTTCCCTGAAAAATGAAGGTTTTCATACAATCAATCATGATTACCCGTCAACAAAATACCCAATCGAAGAATTGGCTGAAAAAGAAATTGAGCAGGCCCTGAACAAATGCCCGAAAGGAGACAGGATTCATTTTGTCACTCATTCTCTGGGCGGTATTCTGGTTCGCCAATACCTGAGATTCCATACCATTGAGAACTTGGGCCGCGTGGTGATGCTCGGCCCGCCCAATAAGGGAAGTCAGGTGGTGGATACACTGAGGAATGTGCCGGGTTTTGAGCTGATGAACGGTCCTTCCGGCATGCAGCTTGGCACAGACGCCCAAAGTGTTCCCAACACCCTTGGACCGGCACACTTTGAGGTGGGTATCATTGCCGGGACCCGGAGTATCAATCTGATTCTGTCCACATTTTTGCCGGGTCAGGATGACGGCAAGGTGACCATAGAAGGCACTAAATTAGAGGGAATGGCCGATCACATTACCCTTCCGGCATCCCACCCCTTGATGATGCGCAATAAGACGGTTATTCGCCAGACCATCCACTTTCTCAGACACGGCAGGTTTGACAGGAAGCCCGATTAAACAAATTTAAGGTTGTTCCGGCGTTGAACAGCTCTATTGGGAAAGATTTTCCCGCTCTTCGTCAAAATCGGCAAATTCAAGAGCCACTTCCCTGAACCGGTTTGCAAGCTCCAGAAAAGCATCCACCAGATCCGGATCAAAATGGCTGCCCCGTCCTTCCAGAATAATTTCCACAGCCTTTTTATGGGGGAACGGGGGTTTGTAGCATCGTTTGCTGATCAGGGCGTCATAGACATCCCCAAGGGCCATGATCCGTCCCGGAATGGGAATATCTTCACCTTTGAGTTTGGCCGGATATCCGGTGCCGTCCCATTTTTCATGATGGGTTTCAGCAATAATCCTGGCGTACTTAAGAAAAGAATTTTTCCCCAGTTTCTTTTCAGATACGGCAATGGCGTCTCTGCCGTAAATGGTATGCTTTTTCATCTCCTCAAATTCTTCATCGGTCAGTTTGCCCGGCTTTAACAGGATACTGTCCCTGACCCCAACCTTGCCGATATCATGGAGCGGAGCAGACTTGCAGAGCGTTTCAATGGTCTTATAGTTCAAAAATTCCTTAAATTTGGGATGATCCTTCAGATGTTCTGCCAACAATTGCACATAATTCTTGGTCCGGGTAATATGGCCGCCGGTTTCCGGATCCCGGTACTCTGCCAGGGTGCCCATGCTTTCAATGGCCACATCCCTTGTCAGCTGCAGCTCCCGGGTCCGTTCTTTAACCAATTGCTCCAGATCATCCCGATACCGTTTCAGCTCCAGTTGATTCCGGACCCTGGAGTTAACTAAATCCGGATTAAAGGGTTTGGTAATATAATCAACCGCACCCAGAGCGAGCCCCCTGGCCTCGTCGACGTCATCGGTCAATGCCGTGAGAAAAATGATGAGAATGCCCCGGGTTTTATCATTTGCCTTGAGGCGTTCACAGACCTCATACCCGTCAATACCCGGCATCATGATATCCAGGAGGATGAGATCGGGGACATGAGTTTCAACCGCTTTGAGCGCCGATTCCCCATCCATGGCAACACTGATGTCATATTCCTCGCCAAGGGTTTCCACCAAGATATCGATATTTGCTTCAGCATCATCTACAATCAATATGCCGCAATCAGATAGATCTGCCATTTTACTCTCCATATCTTTAAAACGAGTTAAATTTTTCCCCTGATATCCTGGATCAGCGGCCGGGCCTCATCAAACCTATACTTTCCCACCAATTTACCGAGCTGACCAAGATCCTCCGCCAGTCCGGACGGCCAGGTGTATTGGTTTATACTGGCTATGATTTTTTTGCTGGGCACAGGCTTGCGGTTTTCCAACAACGGCTCAAGTTCATCCATCAATTCGCGCAACAATCCGATATCACCGGAGTCCGAATTCCCGCTGTCACCTTCAGCTTCGCCATTCTCCTCACGGATACCGGCAATACTGTTGAGAACGGTTCCAAGCCCATCTTCAAAATCCGCCACCAGATCGGCCATCCCCTGTTCCTCTTTTTTCATAAATGCAGTTTCAAGGGATTCAGATATCAGGTGCAGGCCCTTTGCACTGATATTTCCGGCCACGCCCTTTACCAGATGGGCCAGTTTTCTGCCGGTTTCCCAATCTTTTTCCTCCAGGGCTGTTTTTATCCGGCCGGCCATATCCTGGTTATCTTCATAAAATCCCAGAAGGATACGCCGGTAAAGGCTTTCATTATTCCGCACTCTTTTGAGTCCGTCCCGTACATCGATTCCGGGCAGATCCGGAATCAAAGGGACAGGTTCTTTTGCCGGTGTCGAAGGTTCAGGCACCTCCCTTTGTACCGGTTTTATCCATTTAACCATGGTGTTGAACAGCTCATCCGGATCAATGGGTTTGGTAATATGATCATCCATCCCGGCAGCCAGGGATTTTTCCCTGTCTCCGGCCATGGCATGGGCTGTCATGGCCACAATGGGGATCTTGCTGCCGGACGCTTCTGATTTCCGGATGGCAGCGGTCGCAGAAAAGCCGTTCATCTCCGGCATCTGAATATCCATGAGAATCAAATCATATGGTGCCTTTTCCGCCATCTCCACGGCTTCATGCCCGTTACAGGCAATATCAACCATCAGCCCCCCCTGCTCCAGAATCTCCCGGGCCACCTGCTGATTGATCTTATTGTCTTCAGCCAGAAGGATCCGAGCACCACGTATGCCTTTAAGCATCTCAAGGTCCTGACCCTCACTCTTTACAGCATCCATATCTGCCGCATCAGCCACCCCAAATGCCTGCATGGTGGCGGCGAACAACAGGGAACGACCCACAGGCTTGAGCAAAAACCCTTCCAGCTTGATATTCTCTGTCTGAATCCTAAGATCCTCCCTGCCATAGGCAGTTACCAGGATGATCTTGGGTGCTACAAAGAGGGATGTGGCTTTAATCTTTTCAGCGGTTTCAAGTCCGTTCATTCCCGGCATCCGCCAATCCATGTAAATCACTTCATAGGGCTTGCCCTCCTTGTCCGAAGCAATGACTTCAGACAATGCCTCTTCTCCGGATGAGGCCAGGGAAACTCCGAACGTCATGGACTCCAACATCTCCGTCAGGATCTCTCTGGAGGCCTTGTTATCATCCACAACCAGCACACGCTTGCCCCGCAGATCCGGATTCGGCAACAGTGGAATATTTTTCTTTTGGTGGCGTCCGAAAACAGCGGTAAAGATAAAGGTACTACCGGCACCGGGGGCGCTCTCCACCCGGATGGTGCCGCCCATGAGTTCGCAAAGCACCTTTGAAATGGTCAGCCCCAGGCCGGTACCGCCGTACTTGCGGGTGGTGGAGGAGTCTGCCTGGGAAAAGGCGTGGAATAATTTATCCTGCTGTTCACGGGTAAGGCCGAT
>PIVQ01000512.1 GCA_003354055.1 Desulfobacteraceae bacterium
GGCAAGGAGTATGTAGTTCGGGACGGAGACATCCTGAATATCCGTTTTTCAGTTTAAACTGACAGGCCTTATGTTTAATTTTTTGAAAAAAATCTTTTCAGAGTCCGGGGCTGGTGAAAGGCCATCCGATCCGGCAGAGCACCGGGAGGCGGATAAGACCGGTAACTCCGATAGTGAATTTGTTCCGGAATCCATGACTGGCCCCTGGGTAGGGGTGGACCTGGACGGCACCTTGGCTGTCTGGGACAACCGGTCAAGCCTGGACCGTATCGGCCCGCCAATACCGTCAATGCTTTCTTATGTCCAGAGTATGAAGAACAACGGGGTCAGGGTAAAGATTTTCACGGCCCGGGCAGGGGATTTCGACCAGATTCCGAAGATTGAAAAATGGCTGGCAAAGAACGGTTTGGCCGGTCTTGAAATTACCAATGTCAAAGATTATTACATGGAACGGCTATATGATGACCGGGCCATTCAGGTGGAACAGAACACCGGCCGGATCATCACTAAGCTGAACTAACCCCTGATGCTGAAGCATCAGGGGCTGATAATTCTCTAATTGGCTAATTCCGGGGCGTTGCCGTGGGCCTGGGTCAGGCGCGCTTTAAGATAGGCCATCTCATCGGCATCATACTCATAAAGATCAAAGCAATACCCATCTTCTCCAAGCAGGCCTTCAGGTACAAGATCTCCGGCTTCGTCCGGGTCCGTGACCATTTCTCCGTAAAAGCAGACGGAGAGCCAGCGTTCTTCCGGATCATCATCAATGACATCCACCATGGCAAACAAAGGTCTTTTGTCCTGGGCGGCATGGCGGGGCCGCAGGGAGTAGCTGACCCCCGGTCGTGAAGAGAAGTCCAGGGTGGTGTCAGGAAGGCTGTTCAGGTGATCCACCAGTTCCACAAAGGCCTGGCGGGTTTTTGTATCGTTGTCTTTCCAATCAGCAACAAAGGTATCCAATTCAGTCGTCATAAAAAGTATCCTATTCTTTTACGTGTTTCAGCAGGTGTCCGAGTTCCGGAAATATCAGGTTATTGCAGGCAAGCTTGCAGGCCTTGATGCTGCCGGGCATGCAAAATACGATCACCCCTTTGATGATGCCGGCGGTGGCTCTGGATAAAATGGCGGCAGAGTCGATTTCCTCAAAACTGAGCTGGGCAAAGATGGGGCCGAAGGCGGTCAGTTCCTTGTCAAACTGCGGTCGGATAGCTTCAATGGTCACATCCTTGGGACTGATGCCGGTGCCGCCTGTCATGATGACGGCATCCGGACAGACCCGTTCCGTGACATGTGTGATAAGATCATTGATGGCAGTAACGTCATCGGTTACCACCTGGTGGAGGACCACCTCATGGCCTTCTTTTTTTGCCTGTTTTTTGATCCAGGCCCCGCTCTTGTCATCCTCCAGTTTCCTTGTTGTGGAAACGGAGAGTATGGCAATTTTTAAGTCTTTGGGGGCAGATTTTTTATGGAGAAGGGTTCCCATGGTTACGTAAGTTCCTTATATACACTGTCTTCTTTGTCGTGTTCTTTGACATGGACATGGATCATGTCGGTTATGTCTGTATCTGTATAAATACCCTTATAATCAGCCTGGATGGGCAGTTCCCTGTGTCCTCTGTCCACCAGTATGGCAAGCTCGATGCGGGCTGGACGGCCAAAGTCCATCAGGGCATCCATGGCAGCCCTGATGGTTCTACCGGTATAGAGAACATCATCAACCAGGATAATATTTTTATCATCCACGGAAAAGGGGATGTTTGAAGGCCGTACCGTGGGCTGGTGGCTTATTTTGGTCCAGTCGTCCCGGTACATGTTGATATCCATGCTGCCCACGGGCAGATCCGTACCTTCGATATCCCGTATCTGGTCGGCCAGCCGTTTGGCAAGAAAATCTCCCCGGGTCTGGATCCCTACCAGGGCAAGGTTGTGAATTCCTTTATGCTTTTCAATGATTTCGTAGGCGATCCGGGTGATGATCCGCTTGAAATCCTGATCATTCAGGATATTTTTTTTCTTTTTCATAAGTATGCCTTTTTTATGATTTGCAATGGCCAAAGAATTTACCTATCATCTTTTTTTTACAACGGCAATCCTTGATTTTAAGTTCAAGTTCCTATAATCAACAGGGGATAATAAGTTTGTCCAATAAGAATTTTTAAAAGAGCGATAATTTGACCAAATTTGACTGTACCGGAGTGATCCTGGCCGGCGGAACAAACAGCCGGCTTCCCGGAAAGAAAAAGACCTTCCACAGGGTAGGGGATGCAAGCATGCTGGAACAGATTCACACCCTGTTCACCGGTCTGTTTAAAGAAGTGATCCTGGTGGTGAATGATCCTGAAGATTTTGCAGGACTGGATGCCATGGTGGTGACGGATATTGATCCTTCTCGCTGTGCCCTGGCAGGCCTTCACACCGGGTTATTCTACGCCTCTTTTCCATGGATTTATGCCACGGCCTGTGATGTGCCCTTTGCCAGTGAAGCCGTTATCCGGCATCTGTGGGCAGCAAGGACCAAGGGCAAGGAAATCATCATTCCCAGAACCCGTGAAGGGCTTGAACCTCTGTCTGCCCTCTACCATAAAAATTGCCTGCCCCGGATGGAAAAGAATCTGGACGATAACCTTTTTATGATCAAAAAAATTTTCAAGCCCAAACGGGTCAAAGAGATTCCGCCGGAAGTTTTGGAAAAACTCGACCCCAAGATGCGGTTTAAATTTAATGTAAATACCCCCGAAGACTTGGTCACGGCCAGGACAATGGCAGGTGAGTCCGTGCAGGACTAAACCGCCAATAATAAGGAGACCCTATGGATTTACCAACGATGATCAATCAGATGAAACAGCACCCGGAGTTTGGCAAAGCCGGGATGGTGCTCTACCATAACGGTGTGGTTCGGTCTTTTTCAAGGGACGGGAGGGATGTGACGGGCTTAGAGGTCACGGTGGACCAGGACCGTCTTGACGAGATCCTGGCCGAGGCCAAGGCAAAACCCGGCATTGTGGAGGTTCTGGTTTACATTAACGCAGACAAGCCTCTAATGGTGGGAGATGATGTCATGTTCCTGGCCGTGGCCGGCGACATCCGTGAAAATGTGATCGAGACCCTGAGCCATACCCTGAACCGGATCAAGTCGGAAGTCACATCCAAAACCCAGTTTTTTGCCTAACCCATAAGGGTTGCTGTATAGAGGAGTTACCATGAAAGAATTTACCCACCTGGATGACCAGGGCCGGGTCAGGATGGTGGATGTCGGGGATAAAACCGCCACCAAACGGATCGCCGTGGCCCGCGGCCGTATTTCCATGGACCCGTCCACTCTGGACAAGATTCTGGATGAAAAAGTTAAAAAGGGAAATGTGCTTGAAACCGCCAGAATCGCCGGGATTATGGCTGCCAAGAAAACCTGGGATCTGATTCCCATGTGCCATCCTATCAATATCACCCATGCCCGGGTGGATTTTTCTCCGGAAAGGGAAACCAATTGCATCCATATTGAGGCCGAGGTGTCGCTTACGGAAAAAACCGGGGTGGAAATGGAGGCCCTGACAGCGGTGTCTGTGGCTGCGCTTACCATCTATGATATGTGCAAGGCCTATGACAAGGCCATGGAGATATCCGATATTCATCTTTCCACCAAATCCGGAGGAAAAAGCGGCACCTATACCGCGGATAGATAAATATGACACCTCTGTCCGACACCCTGATCTCCCTTGAGCAGCTTGGCTTTTTAGGGGCGGGTTTTGCCCTTGGGATCCTGGTTTCCGTAGTCCTGGCAAGGACCGGCGTGCTGTTTTTCTCAGGCCGTCTCAAGGATATGTCCAACCAGGCCCTGTATGAAAACTCCGTAAAATTCATGGATCTTGCCCAATCCCATTTTAAGGGATATGTGAGAGAGGCCCGCCACGATTTTCGGGCCAAAGGAGACGAGATCCGTCAGGCCGTGGATCCGGTTCACAAGGTCCTGGACAAGTATGAGCAGCGCCTGGGAGTTATGGAAAAGGAGCGGGAGCATGCCTACGGATCCATCAGCCGCCATCTGGCCGACATGGCAAGGACCCAGCATCAGCTTCACACAGAGACCGGAAATCTGGTCAAGGCCCTGCGGGTGCCTCATGTCCGGGGACGGTGGGGGGAGATTACTCTTAAAAAAGCCGCCGAACTGTCCGGGATGATCGATCATTGTGATTTCCATGAGCAGATGACATCGGGCAGCGGTAAAGGGTCGCTGCGGCCGGACATGGTCGTGACCCTGCCCGGAAACAGACAGATCATTGTGGATGCCAAAGTTCCTCTCATGGCTTACCTGGACGGGTTGGAGGCAGATAATGACCAGGAACGGAAAACCAGGATGCAGGCCCATGCCCGCCAGGTCCTGGCCCATATCTCCCAATTATCATCCAAAAAATACACGGCCGCTTTCAGCCCCAGCCCTGAATTTGTAGTGCTCTTTATCCCAGGTGAGAACTTTTTTTCAGCAGCCCTGGCCCACAAGCCCGATCTGATTGAAAAAGGGATTGAGCAGGGGGTTGTCTTGGCCACCCCGACCACCCTGATCGCCCTGTTAAAGGCTGTGGCCTATTCCTGGCAGCAGCAGAAGGGGTATGAAAATGCCGAAGTCATTAGGGACCTTGGGGCTGAACTCTTTACCCGGCTGTCCACCATGACCGAGCATATGAACCGGTTGGGCAAAGATATCGAACGCAGTGCCGCCACCTATAACAGGACCATGGGGGCCATGGAGACAAGGGTCATGGCATCGGCCCGGAAACTGGATGAGCTGTCCGTGGCATCATCTTCCCTGCCGGAACTCAATCCCATTCCCGAAGAAAAAATGCATACCCGTCGAGCAGTTGACCGTCGAGCAGTTGACCGTCGAGCAGTTGACCGTCGAGCAGTTGACCGTCGAGCAGTTGACCGCCAAACAGTCAATAGTAAACAAACGGACCGGAAAAAAAGGACTATTCCCGATGAATAAACCACACCTTTGGCTGATGATATGGATTGCTTTTTGTTTCTTGGGGCTTGCCGGGTGCAGTGGCAAAGAAGTTAAGACAGATGTTTCCCAGGAGCCCATGAAACGGCTGGCTGTTCGGGAATTCCCCAAGTTTTTTGACAGCCTGGATTTTCAGGATCTTGATGCCGGAATTCAGCAGAGCCTGATATATTTTAACAGGGTTCCTTCCACCCGGACCTACGGGTATGGAAAGGATCGGTATGATGCCACCCATATGATCCGGTCCCTTGAAACCTTTCAGGCCTTTTTAGCCAAAAATCCCAGTACGTCTGATTTAAACCGGTTCATACGGGACCGCTATTATGTGTACCGGAGTGTAGGCAGAAAGGGTGGAGAGGTATTGTTCACCGGATATTTTGAGCCGACATACCGGGGAAGTATGGAAGAAAGTCCTGATTTCCCCTATCCGGTCTATTCCAAGCCCATGGATTTGCTTCAGATTGACCTGAGTAAATTTTCAGACAAGTACAAGGGCCACAAGCGCCTCATGGCAAGGGTGGATACTGAAACCCGGCGGGTGTTGCCGTACTATACCAGGGAGGAGATCAAC
>PIVQ01000033.1 GCA_003354055.1 Desulfobacteraceae bacterium
TCTTTATTTTTATCGGCCACTGTCTGAAGGTGATTTCTGATGGACAGGTTGGCAGCTGTCTGTACCATATTCAGAATGGCTTTGGTGGAATTGTTCAATTCGCTTTCAATATGCTGCTCAATGGTGTGTTTGGTCAAGAAATAGAGGGTGACAGTACTGATCAGGAGGACGAACATGAAAATCGCGGAGCAGGCCATAATTGCCTTAATGCGGATGGGAGCATTTTTTATAAAAAATCCAAGAGATTTCCAGGGGTGAAGATCCAATAGCTGCATCTGCGATACCTCCCTATTTGTAAAAACGATAATGGATAGAGTTTAGCAGGAAGGTTATGCTTAAGCCAATTGTTTTTCAGATTGCGGAAGGTGGGTCGTTTAGGAAAGATCCCCTCTGTGTCCCAATGACACAGAGGGGGCTATAATACGAATCAGGCAGAGATCATCTGGCGCAGGACATAGTGGAGGATGCCCTGGTTTTTAATGTATTGGATTTCAATATCCGTATTCAGTTTAACCACCACCGCAAAGGATGTCACTTTTCCATCCTTTTTAGCCTTGACCTCAATCAGGGCATTGGGTTTGATGGCTTCCAGGTCAACCATTTCAAAGGTCTCTTCACCGGTCAGACCAAGACTGTCAAAGGATTGTCCCTCCTGGAATACCAGGGGCAGAACCCCCATGCCCACCAAGTTGGAGCGGTGGATCCGTTCGAAGGATTCGGTAATAACCGCCCTGACGCCTAAAAGACTGGTGCCTTTGGCTGCCCAGTCCCGTGAGGATCCGGTTCCGTATTCCTTGCCGCCGAAAACCACGAGATCTGTTTTGGCATTCCGATAGGATTCTGATGCGTCAAATACAAATTCTGTCTGCTTGTCCGGGAAGGTTTTCGTTACACCACCGGTCTCATCCACAAGCCTGTTTTTGATACGGATATTGGCAAAGGTGCCCCGCATCATCACCTCGTGGTTGCCACGTCTGGATCCGTAGGAGTTGAACTCCCATGGTTTGACACCGTTGTCGGTAAGATAAATACCTGCCGGATACTCCACAGGGATTGCTCCTGCCGGAGAAATATGGTCGGTGGTGACCGAATCACCGAGTACCAGTAGAGGACGTGCGTTTTTTATATCTTTTAAGGCTTCAGTATCCACGGAAAAATCCGTGAAAAACGGTGGGTTGCGGATATAAGTGGAGGTCTCGTCAAACTGAAAGGTGGTACTTTCTTCTACCTTAAGCTCCTGCCACAGGGTGTCGCCCTGGAAAATATTGGCATATTGCTCTTTGAAGAACTTTTGCTGCACATAGGTTTCCACAAAATGGTTCACCTCTTCAGCATCCGGCCAGATGTCGGTCATGTATACAGGATTGTTGTCCTGATCAACACCTAAGGGTTCGGTTGAAAAGTCAATATCGATCCGTCCGGCAAGGGCATAGATTACGACCAGAAGAGGCGACATTAAAAAGTTGCCTGTAACCTCCTGGTGGATCCGGGCCTCAAAGTTCCGGTTTCCGGACAGGACAGAGGTAACGTCCAGGTCATTGGTTTTAATGGCTTCTTCAATATAGGGATCAAGGGGACCGCTGTTGCCGATACAGGTCATGCAGCCGAATCCGGTATTGTTGAATCCTAAGTTTTCAAAGTATTCCATGAGGCCGGAACCATTGAGATAATCCAGCACCACACGGGATCCCGGGGACAGGGAGGTTTTTACATACCAGGGAATGGACAGGCCTTTTTCAACAGCTTTTTTGGCTACAAGTCCCGCACCGATCATGGTGTAGGGATTGGATGTGTTGGTGCAGGATGTGATGGCGGCAATGACCACAGAGCCATTAGTCATAGCAGGCTGATCTCCTCCCTGGGCAGTGTCGCCCTGGGGCTGGATCTGGATATCCTTGCGGTTGCCAAGATCGTAAATGGCAGTTGTTTTTTCTTTGACATCGGACAGGATAATTCTATCCTGGGGCCGGGAAGGCCCTGCAATTGAGGCTTCAATGGTGGACAGATCCACATCAATGGTTTTGGAAAAGGTCAGTTTCTGGTCATGGGTGTTGAAAAATCCGCTGGTCCGGCAATAGGTTTCAACCAGTTCTGCCGCTTCTTCACGGTTGGTTCTTTTTAAATAGTCCAGAGTCTCTTCATCCACAGGGAAGAACCCTGAGGTTGCCCCGTATTCCGGAGCCATATTGGCGATGGTGGCCCGGTCGGTGAGGGTCAGGTTTTTCAGGCCTTCACCTGTATATTCAACAATCTTTTCCACTACATTTTCTTCCCTGAGGATGTTGGTGACATAAAGGGCAATGTCGGTGGAGGTGATCTGTTTTTTAGGTTTACCGATAAAATTGACCCCGACAATCTGGGGAAGGTTCATATAATAAGGTTGGCCAAGCATCACCGCTTCTGCCTCAATACCGCCCACACCCCACCCCAGAACACCAAGGGCGTTGATCATGGTGGTATGGGAATCCGTGCCCACCAGAGTGTCGGGGAAGGCCTGAACTCCTCCTTCGGTTTCCCGGGTGGCTACAACCGTGGCCAGATATTCCAGGTTAACCTGGTGGCAGATGCCCGATTCGGGCGGTACCACCCTGAAGTTGTCAAAACTCTTCTGGGCCCATTTTAAAAGTTTGTACCGTTCTTCATTTCTTTCATATTCTTTTTGGGCATTGAGGAAAAAGGAATTTTTCTCCTTAAAATGGTCCACCTGGATGGAATGGTCAATGACCAGGTCCACGGGGACCAGAGGGTTGATCTTTCTGGGATCCAGGCCGGCTTCATTCACCGCATCCCGCATGGCGGCAAAATCCACAACCGCAGGAACGCCTGTAAAATCCTGCATCAATACCCGTGACGGATAAAAGGCAATGAGGCTGGCCTCGGATGAGGCGGTTTCATAAAATCTTGCCGCATTTACGACATCTTTCCAGACAACGGTTCCGCCGCCCACGTTTCGGGCCAGGTTTTCAATAAGAACCCGGGCCGCAAAGGGGAGGGTACTGATTTTTGAGATACCTTCCTCTTCCAGAAGTTGAAGGTTTTGTATGATAAACTCTTTGTTCTGAAATGACATATTTTGCTGAATGCTTTTAAGTGTCATGATCGGCTCCTTAAGGCTTTTATAATGAATGCATTGAAAATCCGTGGCCAATAAGATATTATCAAAAAACTAATAGATCAAGTCGCAATTACTTAAAATTCAATTAATATCATGTTGCCATGGATGATAAACTTCTTACATTTGCGGATGAGCCGATACCTGTTGAGCCTCGTCAGGGGGCACCGGTATGGAAGATCATGGTTATTGATGATGAAAAATCCATTCATGATATTACTAGCCTGAGCCTCAAGGAATTTACCTTTGACGGCAAAGGAATAGAATTTATAAATGCCTTTTCTGCTAAAGAAGCCAAAGCCTGCCTTGAAGCTCATCCGGATACGGCATTGATGCTGGTGGATGTGGTGATGGAGTCCGAAGATTCAGGGTTGCAATTTGTCCATTATGTCCGTAAAGCTTTGAAAAATGATATTGTCCAGGTGGTAATCCGGACGGGGCAACCCGGATTTGCCCCTGAAGACCAAGTTATTTCAAAGTACAGTATCAACTCCTATTTTTCGAAAACCGAAGTCACCTCCCAGAAATTGGTGAGCCTGGTCACCACATCACTTCGAACCTACCAGCTGTCCCTGGCACTGAAGCGGGAACTTACCAAACGCAAAAAAGCAGAGAACAGGCTTCGGGATCTGAACAAAACCCTTGAAAAAAAGATTCAGGAGCGGACCCGGGAGTTATCCAAGGCCAACCAGCTGAAAAGTCAGTTTCTTGCCAATATGAGTCATGAGATCAGGACTCCCATGAATGGTGTTATCGGGATGGCCAATCTTTTATTGGAAGAGTCTCTTACCAATAAACAGCGGGAATTTGCATCCATTATCCAGTCTTCGGGAAATACCCTTCTGGCACTGATCAATGATATTCTGGACTTAAGCAAGATCGAGGCAGGCCAGCTTCAATTTGAAACCCGGGATTTTTCAATTCAGCAAATGATCAATGAAACCCTTGCAATGTTCAGGATAAAGGCCGAGGAAAAAGAACTGGACCTTACCGTTTCTAAAGACCCTGATCTGCCCGGGATTCTGTCCGGGGATGTCATCCGGGTTAAACAGATCCTGGTTAATCTGGTGGGAAATGCATTAAAGTTTACCATAAGGGGAGGGGTGAACATTCGTGTTCTTTTGGAGCAGGATCTGGGAACCCATATCATGCTGGGGCTGGAGGTGGGAGACACCGGGCCGGGCATTGACCAGGCCTTTGAAGACAGGCTTTTTGATAAGTTTTCCCAGCAGGATACCTCCACTACACGAAAGTATGGGGGAACCGGTCTTGGTCTTGCCATCACAAAGCAGTTGGCTGTGCTTATGGAGGGCAGTATTGATGCCTGGAATAAGCCCCAGGGTGGAGCTGTTTTTAAGGTGGTGTTGAAACTCCTAAAACAGAGCGGTATAGGTCAGGATACGGGGGCAGGCATCCGGGCGGAGCAGGAAAACGAAAGCCTGAAGGAAAAAATATGTAAAATGAATATTGATATTCTGATTGCCGAAGACAATCGAACCAATCAGAAAGTCATATGCCTTATGCTGGGAAAGTTGAACCTTGTGCCTGAGGTGGTGGAAGACGGGGAAGCTGTTTTGGAGAAAATGCGGAAGAAATCCTATGATTTATTGCTTCTGGATATTCAGATGCCAAAGCTGGACGGTCTTGCAACAGCCAGAATCATAAGGGACAAGGATTCGGATATCCAACAAAAGCAAATCCCTATCATCGCCCTGACGGCTCTGGCCATGCAGGAAGATGCCGTTGCCTGTAAAGACGCTGGGATGAACCGGTTTTTAACCAAACCGGTTCATCCCCGAAAGTTGCTGCATGCCATTGCCGGAGCAATGGGACTGTAAGTTTATCTATATAGCTGAGGTTTATTTGGCCTCTTCCTGAGCCCGAAGATCCTTTCTTAAAATTTTACCAACATTGGACTTGGGCAGTTCCTGTCTGAATTCAACAGAAACAGGCAGTTTGTATTTTGCAAGCTTGGTATCGCAATATTCGATCACCTCTTTTTCTGTCATGGTCTGGCCCTCTTTGAGGATGACAAAGGCCTTGACCGCCTCCCCGCGTTTTGGATGGGGAACACCTATACAACAGGCTTCAAGGATTTTTGCATGTTCAAACAGCACCTCATCGATATCCCTGGGATAAACATTGAACCCGCCTGAAATGATCATGTCCTTGATCCGGTCCACAATATAAAAATACCCGTCTTCATCCATTTTAGCCACATCACCGGTGCACAGGTAGCCGTCTTCTGTAATGGTTTTGGCGGTTTCTTCTGGTTTGTTTAAATACCCTTTCATGACCTGGGGGCCTTTGATGAGAAGTTCACCGGCCTCACCCACGGGCATCTCCTTCGTACTGTCTTCCAGATCTACTATTTTACAGATGGTATCTGCAATGGGAACGCCTATGCTGCCCTGTTTTCGGGTACCGTTAAATGGATTTATATGGGTGACGGGTGTTGATTCCGTAAGACCGAATCCTTCCACAATAATGGACCCTGTTTTCTCCTGAAAACTGTTGATGACATCCAGGGGCAGTGGGGCGGATCCCGAAAAGCAACCTTTGACAGAGGTCAGGTCGCTATTGGCCATATCCGGATGGTCCAGAATACCGATATACATGGTGGGTACCATGGGGGCAAAGGTGACCTTGAATTTGGAAATGGCTTCCAGAAGTGGCTCTGGTTGGGGTTTGGGCACCAGGACATTGGCCCAGCCCATGCGGATGGCAAAGTTCATGGAGGTGGACATGCCAAATACATGGAAAATCGGCAGTGCGCCCAGCATGACCTCGGATCCCTTATTAAATGCCGGGAACCAGCCTTCGATCTGTTGGATCTGGTGGGAGACATTTCTATGGGTAAGCATGACGCCTTTGGATACCCCTGTGGTTCCGCCGGTATACTGGTACATGGCCACATCATCCATGGTCACGTCAGTCTGGGTAGTGTCCGGCTGGAACTTGGCAATCACATCTTTGAATTTAAACAGGTTGGCAGCAGGTGTCACATCTGCGGCAAGCCCCTTCTTTTTGGCAACCAGGGGGAAAAGAAGCCGTTTCACAAAGGGTAAATAATCCCCGATAGAGGTGTATACAATGTTTTTGATACTGGTTTTATCCCGCAGTTTCACCATCCGGTTGGCCAGAAGATCAAGGGTGATGAGAAACTTGGAATTGGAGTCTGTAAACTGGTGTAAAAGTTCCCTGTCAGAGTAGAGGGGGTTGTTGAGGACCACAACACCGCCGATCCTCAGGGTGGCGTAATAGGCAACCACACAGGGGATGACATTGGGCAGCAAAATGGCAACACTGTCCCCCTTTTTAATCCCGTAGGATTTGAGTGCTGCTGCAAACCGGCCCACCATTTCATTGAGCTCTTTAAAAGTCAGGGTATAGCCCTGAAAGATCAGGGCCGGGTTGTCCGGAAAGTTTTTCACAGATTCCTCAAGGTATTGAGGAACCGGAACGTCATTGTAGTCTATCTGGTCCGGGATGCCCTTTTCATAAGAATTGGTCCAGACTTTTTTTTTGTAGATGCTTTGATCAGACAACGTCATCTCCCTTCTGCGGTTTGGGGGGTTAAAAGAGATACTTCGCAAGGCGTGGCATCAAAGTAAAGTCGCCCGTGCAAAAATGATCTTCCGATGTGGGTAGCTTCCCTGCCACGCCATCTACCGGGAGGTTTGTTTTTGATACGCCGCCTGAAGGTTTGATAGAAAGAATCTATAGGTCTGTCAAGAAAAAAAATGAGAATTATTGAACAATGTTCAGTTATCCAAATAGAAATATTTTTTTAATAAATGAGTTTCATTGGGGTGGCTGTATCCTAACCCCTTGAAACCTTGGAACCTCTATGGTAATTTGCCGGCCATGAAAGTCATTAAAATAGGCGGCGGCTGTCTCAAGGACGGTCCGGCTGCAAAAGCCATAATTGATCTGATCACCCGGCGGGGAAAGGGCGATGTTTTTGTATTATCCGCCTTTTATGGGGTCACGGATATATTGATATCCGGTATTGACCAGGCCCTTGCTGCCGAAGACAATATTTCCAATATCATCAGCCGTCTTAGGGGACTGCACCACACCATTATAAAAGATCTGATTGATGATAATACCGTGAAAAAGCAACTGTCAAAGTCCCTTGGGGAAATTTATGCCAAGCTGGAACGTTATTATTTTGGTATCAGTTTTACCCGGGAGGCCACTCCCAGGATGCAGGACATGATTGCCACCTTTGGTGAGCGGATCTCTGCGGTTATTCTTTCCAAGGCTGTT
This sequence comes from Desulfobacteraceae bacterium, assembly GCA_003354055.1. The sequence continues at coordinate 7,385 of PIVQ01000033.1, forward strand.
GCAGCCCGGGGATGTGACAGCCAATATGTCCTGCCTGAGGTCCTAGGTATGATTTCCGACGGCAAGTTCATGGATGCTTCTGCCCTAATGGAAAAGACTGCTGACAATATCCAGGCCTGGCTTGTCCAATCCATGACCCCGGAAAAAGTCCTTTTTGTGCCCGGGTTCTATGGCGTCAGTGAATCAGGTGAGATAACCACCTTTGGCAGGGGCGGGTCAGACTACTCCGCAGCTGTTGTGGCTGCAGGGGCTAAGGCAGACGCGTTGGAAATATGGAAAGATACAGAGGGGTTTATGACCGCTGATCCGGATAATATTCCCCATTGCCGCCTCATACCCAAGCTGACCTATGAAGAGGCGGCGGAACTGGCCTATACCGGTGCCGGAATCCTCCACCCGAGAACGGTAGAACCTGTGAAAAATGCCGGCATTGATATTGCCATTAAAAATACCTACAACCCGGATGCACCCGGTAGTCTGATCACCCGGGACGTACCCCTGGCTGAAAATATTATCAAGAGTGTCTCCTATACAAAAGATGTGGCCATACTAAAGATTTACGCCCCTGGTGTGGGTGCCAGGTTTGGTTTTCTGTCCCAGATTTTAGCCCCCCTTGGTCGGGCCGGTATTAATGTGAAATCCGTTGTAACTTCCCAAACCTGTATCAGTCTGATTCTTTCCCGTAAGGATATCCAGGCGGGTAATGCAGCGGTTCAGGCCATACGGCCGGTGCCTTTTCGAAAGTCCGTTGTGGTATCGGATGTGGCCCTTGTCAGTATTGTTGGGGAGGGGCTTCACACCAATCGGGGGATTGCGGCAAAGTGTTTTTCAGCCGTATCCGGCGCTGATGTTAACATTGAAATGATCTCTTCGGGCACCTCAAATGCCGCCCTTTATTTTCTGGTTAAAGAAAAACGCCTGGATGATACCATCCAGGCGCTTCACAAAACATTTTTTGATTCTTAAGGATCGGCTCCAAAACTACTTGATCTTTTGTTTTCAAAATCCCCAGTTGGGGTCTTTTGCAAAAATACCCAGTTAAGGGGTTTTGAAAATAATTTAGATCAAGTTATTTTGTAACGATTCCTAATCGATCTGTTGTTCTACAGATAGCGTATCCGGGTTTACTCCCGGTTACGCTATCAGGTTAGGTTAACTCATCGCTGTTTCAGTCTTATCAGTCCAGAAGAGAGCCGGAACTCCGCCGTTTGGAAGAAACACTCTGGCCGATGACCCATCCCAAAAGCAATACCCCGACCCCTGCCAGGAACCATTTGATCATGCCGGTTCTGAACAGGTGGCTGGTTTCCTTTTCCAGTCTGGTGATTTCAGCGGACAGTTTTTGATTTTCAGCTATTAGATTTTTGTTCTGCTCAAGAGTGCCGGTCACATCCTTGGATGCCTCTGTGAGTTTGTTAAAGGATTCTTTAGCCTTTTTTAACTGGGCGTCCAGGCGTTTGTTTTCCTGTTGAAGCCGTGTGAGTTTCGTCTGAAGGTCAGACGTTTTTTCTCCTGCAACCGTTTTTTGGGTTGCCAGTTTGTCTTTGAAGCTGCTTGATGTCTCTGCCAAAAGCCTGAGCCGGTTCTGAAGATCAGCCTTTTCCCTGTTCAACTTATCAATGATCTGGGTTTTGGGCATCTCAAACACCACAAATTGTTTGTCGACCCACCCCTGTTCTCCGGATAACAGGGAAACTTTATAAAATCCGTTTTCTTCTTCCAGAATGTTTAAGGGGGTGTCGCTTCTCAGGGTTTGGAGCACGGAGTAATTGGCTCCCGGGCCTTCCCTGAAGGTGAGAATCAGCATGTCAGAGACATATGCGGTTTTGGCCTGGGAATACGATGCTGCAAGACCGATTAAAAGGGCAACTGCCCATATCCCTGTGAAGAATTTTCTCATTTTTTTATTTTGCCTCCTATGGTTTTTTATGTTTCAATAGCAATCATTATGGTATTTTTCAACACTTGGACCATGAAACCCTAAAAAAAACTTGTCAAACAGCGTGGAACATGAGTATCAATTGTGATACCTTAAGCCGTGGGAAAACAGGCGGACCCGTGTGAAATGAATCAGAATTCTTATAAAAAATTATGCATTGCCAATATCCTTAACGGGGTCTCGGACGGATTGTATAAGTATTCAAACCCCAGCCGCGTGGCCCTTTTGTTTGCACCGGGGCCGGATGATCCCATCCAGGTTTTTGATCCTCAGGATTTACTTCGTGGACATGAGTCCAAACTGGAGGAGGTGTTTATCACCAATGAGGACATCTGGCGTGTGCGGGTAAAACAGCGGATCAATTCCCAACCCAGGGACTACTTGATACCTGACCGGGATCTGGATATGTCGGGTCTGATTTCCTTTGCCGGTGCCTGCAGTGAGTTTTTTTACCAGATCTGGTTTACGGAACATCATCCGGATCTCTGCTCTATCCGGCCGACGGAGAAATGGCTTGAACAGGCAGCCACCCTTCTGGCCCATGATTATAACTCCCGTAATACCCCGATCAACTCTTCGGATTATGTATTAAAAAATTATGCGCTTCAGGCCATTGCCGACCATCTGGTGGATGAACGAAATCAGAATCTTGGGTTTGACACAAAGATACAGATTCCCAGCATCCTTAACCATATTCTGGCCATATCGAAGACAAAGGAAGAAGGGGCCTGGGCTCGGGGTATTTTATTTTTTACAGATCCTCAGACCATCAACAATATTGATTTTTTGACAAAGATTCAACGTCATGAGCGGCCATTGGTGAACAATATCAAGCATATCCGAAAATTGCTGGTGGGTGTGGAACGCTCGGACAGAAAACTTGTATCCGACGGGAACACCATTATCGGTATCACAGATGCCGATGTGCCTGAATATGCCATTGCTGCCCATTTTAAGGGAGATTACGGCTTTCTTCGTATGGGAAGCCAAACGGTGGCCTCCTTTTCCGATGGTAATTTCCATTCATCTACCAGAGAGGCTAAAATGGTTGAGCTGGAAGAGATCCTTCTGGATTCCAACCTTCCTACCGAAGCGGCCGGCACCCTGTTTAATGTGATATCCGGACTGGTGCATAAGGCCGGTCATGCCCGCCACGGCTGTACTCTGGTCATTGATATGAACGAAACGCCCCTGACATTGTCCGGTCATGTGCTGGAGCCGCCTTTAACCCTTCTGGAACCCAAAAATTTTGATTTGGCCATGGCCTTAATGCGTATTGACGGTGCTGTGCATCTGACCACCGATACCCGGATCCACGGATTTGCCTGTCTACTTGACGGGAAGACCATATCCTGGGAGAATATGGCACGGGGCGCAAGGTATAATTCCGCCCTAAGATTTTCCGCAGCCACCCCCAAGGTGATTGTGGTGGTGGTGTCGGCAGACCGGCCGGTTTCAATCATTTATAATGGTATTGAACTGAATGCATTCTGCCGCTGGAAACCGGTATATCAATATATGCCTGAAATTATAACCCTGAAAAAGCATCTGAACGGAGTTTTAATATGACACACGATCACGGACATTCCCATAGCCACGGACATTCCCATGACCATAGCCATTCCCATGATCACGGCCACTCACGTGAGCCTGTCAAAGAGATGTCCATGGAAGATAAATTACAGACCCTTTTTTCCCATTGGATTGATCATAACGACAGTCACAAGGATAATTTTGTTTCCTGGGCAGCCAAGGCCAGAGAAGCCGGTCTCGAAGATGTAGCCGCATCTTTGGAACAGGCCGGCAGCTTGTCCAGGCAAGTAACCGGAAAACTTAGGGAGGCCCTGGCCAGACTCAACGGCTAACCCCCCGGGAGAGACGCCCATGGTTCGACCAAAGCAGGAGCACCCCCCCGCAGGGAATGCCAGCGGGAATGCCACTGAAAAAGTCACCGGATATTCAAACCATCTCATTGATCTGTGCCTGGCCCTTTCCAGAGAAAAGGACCTGACCCAGCTTTTGGATCTTATTGTGTCCAAAGCAAGGCAACTGACCAATGCAGAAGCCGGCAGCCTTTATATGGTAGATGAGGACGAGCTGAGCTTTGAGGTTCTGCAAAATGAACCCTTGGGTATCTATTATAAAAAACAGGAAAAGACCGCCCCCCCCATGCCATCGGTTCCCCTGAAAAAAGAGGGGGAGCCCAATCTTGCAAATGTGTCGTCCTGTGTGGCCAACACAGGACTGCCCATTCATATTGAAGATTTATATGCCCCAGGACAGCGGGTGTTCTCAGGGGTGCGTACCTGGGATAAAAGTTCCGGGTTCAGGTCGGTTTCCATGTTGGCCCTCCCCTTGATCGGCTATAAGGGGGAAGTGGTGGCCGTGCTCCAGCTTATTAACCGGAAAAATGACAAAACAGGTGAAATTCAGGCCTTTAAGCCTTCGGATCTCCATGTCATGTCAGCCATTGCCTCCCAGGCTGCCGTGGCCATTGTAAAGGTCAAGCTGATCAATGATCTTCAGATCCTGATGTACTCTTTTGTTAAGGCCATTGCCTGGGCGGTTGATGCCAAATCCCATGTGACGGGGGAACATATAAACCGGGTGGCCGGATTGACCATGAGGATTGCCCATCTGGTGAATGACACTGAAACCGGCCTGTTTAAGGATATACGGTTTAGTAACGACAATCTCGATGAGCTGAAGTATGCTGCCTGGATGCATGATGTGGGCAAAATTATCACCCCCGGACATCTGATTGAAAAGTCTAGAAAATTAGAGAGCATTTTTGATGGGATGGCGGTAATTGAGCAGCGGTTTGCGGTCATTAAAATGAGTGTGGAAATCCAATGGCTGAGAGATGGAAAGAGCGATGGTGTATCTGAAAAAGAACTGAACCGGACATTGGTAAAGATTGACGATGATTATCAATTTCTTGTCCAGTGTAATAATGCCTCTAAATTCATGAATGACGCAGACATGACGCGGCTTACCCGGATCCGAAATCGGACCTATGTCACCAGGGATGGAGCCTCCTCGCGCTGGCTTACGGAAGAAGAATTTAAACTGCTCGGAATAAAAAGGGGTAACTTAAGTTCCAAGGAAAGAAAAGTAATTGAAGACCATGCCCTGATGACCCGGAAAATTTTAGATAATATTCAGTTCCCCAAACATCTGTCAAAGGTACCGGTATTGGCCTCCTGTCATCATGAAAAGCCCAATGGTAAAGGATACCCTGGCGGATTACAAGATAATGAGATCCCCCTTCAGGCAAAAATTATGGCTATTGCCGATATCTATGAGGCCTTGACTGCCAAGGACAGACCTTATAAAAGACCCATGGAACCATCCGAGGCTGAGGCCATTCTCCTTAAGATGAAGGAGAACAATGAAATTGACGGTGCATTATTTGATCTGTGCCGGGAAAGTGACATTTTCAAACATTTACCGGCATCTGATGATTTCCTAGCTGATTAAGCAAGCACCCTTACGACTATCAAACTTCCAACTATTCAACCCAAAGTACAATTATGACACAATTATCCATAGAAGAGATGGCCGGCCAGCGGTTGATGCTGGGCTTTGACGGTCTGACTCTTAATAACCAGTTAAAGCATCTGATCAGGAACTATAAGGCCGGCGGTATTATTCTGTTTAAACCCAATATTGACTCCCCTGAACAATTGAGAACGCTTTGCGCTGATGCAAGGCGGTTTGCCCTTGACTGCGGTCTGCCGGATCTTTTTATTGCAGTGGATCAGGAGGGTGGTGTGGTGGCTCGGCTGCGTCACCCCTTTACCGAATTCCCCGGAAATCCCCATGTTCACACCAGGGAACAGGCTGATGAATTTGCCAGGATTACTGCAGATGAACTTCTGGATATGGGAATCAACATGAACATGGCTCCTGTCCTGGATGTTGTGCCCAAAGGTGTGGACAGCATCATGAAAGAGAGGGTGTTTCCCGGAGATGATACCCTGGTGGCGGAGCTGGGTACTGCGATGATTCAAGGCTTCCAGGAGAAAAGGATTATGGCTGTGGCAAAACATTTTCCGGGTATAGGCAGGACTGTCAAGGATTCACATTTTTTTCTGCCAATTCTGGATGCCGATCTTGATACTCTCAGGAAAAGTGATATCAAACCCTTTGAATCGGCCAGGGATGCTAAGGTGTCAGGGGTTATGCTCTCCCATATTTCTTATCCCCGGCTGGACAGTACTTGGCAGGCCAGCCTATCCCCTGCCATTGCCCGGGATCTACTCCGCCGGGATCTTAAGTATGAAGGGCTGGTCATGACCGATGACCTGGATATGAAGGCCATCTCCCATGATATGGAGACCTGTATCCGTCAGATCATGATTTCAGAGATCGATTTGGCCTTGGTCTGCCACTCCGGACCCAATATTCAGAAAGCCCTCGATGAGGTGGTCAGGCTGTTGGAAACAGATGAAAACCTGTTTGTTTTGGGTAAAGCTTCAGTGGAAAGAATTTTGGCTGCCAAGGAACGATTTCTAAAAGGATGACAGAAGATTGGGGGCTCAGACCCGATTCAGGTCTGGTCCGAATTGGTCAAATCTTGGTTCTGGAAAAGACATCATGATCCTTTGTGCACAAATCATTGTTCTGGATCATGGTAAATCCCCGGGCAGCAATCATGGCGGCATTGTCTCCGCACAGAGATAGGGGAGGGGAGAATACCTTTATTCCATGTTTGCCGGACCGATTTTCAAGTGCTGCCACAAAGGTTTGGTTGGCTGAAACTCCGCCTGCGATACCGATGCGTTTACATTTCCGGAATTGAGCTGCATTGATCAGTTTTTTGGACAATACATCAATGACCGCTGCCTGGAATCCGGCTGCTACATTCGCTTGATCCGCTTTATCCATATCCGGATGGTCATGAAGATACCGGGCAACGGACGATTTTAATCCGCTGAAACTGAAATCCAAGCTGTCTTTTCCCAGCATACTTCTTGGAAATTTAATCAACCCGGGATCACCGTTTGTTGCAAGGCGTTCAATTACAGGGCCGCCCGGATAGCCCAGGCCCATCATTTTCGAGACCTTGTCAAAGGCTTCCCCGGCTGCATCATCCCGGGTTTGGCCCAGCAGTTCAAATTGATGGGGTGATGTGACATGGTAAATGTTGGTGTGGCCGCCGGACACAACCAGGGCAATAAAGGGAAATTGCGGGGGCTCTTCAAGAAGCAGGAGCGAGTAAATATGGGCTTCCAGATGATTGACCCCGGCCAGGGGAAGGTCTCTGCCCCAAGCCAATGCCTTGGCAAAGGAAAACCCCACAAGCAGGGCTCCGATAAGACCCGGTCCCCGGGTGGCGGCAATCCCGTCAATTTGGTCCAGGCAGATCCCAGCTTCAACAATGGCTTTGTCCACCACAGGTTCTATGGCTTCAATATGCATCCTGGAGGCAAGCTCCGGTACCACACCTCCGTATTGAGCATGGGTGTCCACCTGCGAGGCAATAACGGATGAACGGATCCGCCTGCCGCTTTCTACAACAGCGGCAGCAGTTTCATCGCAGGAGGATTCGATCCCGAGAATGATCATGGGGCATTAATCCTGAATAATATAATCCTGAAGGTTGGAATCCGGCATAAGGGAATCAGACATACTGGGTCTGAGCTTCGTTGTTTTCCCTGTCTGAAATCTCTCCGATTAGATAGGCTTTTTCATTCATGGCACTTAGACGATCCATGACTTCTTCTGCGGATTTGTCAGGCACCACAACCACCATGCCGATACCGTTGTTAAAGGTCCGTTGCATGTCTGTATCCGGTACATTGCCTTCCCGCTGGAGAATTTGGAAGATCTGGGGGATTTCCCAGGATCCTCTATGGATAATAGCTTTACAGGCATTAGGAATCACTCTGATAATGTTTTCATCAATACCGCCGCCCGTGATATGGACCAGGCCGTGGACGGGCAGATCCCGAAGCAGGCTCAGAATGGTGGGCACGTAAATGATGGTGGGTTTGAGCAGTTCTTCACCCAGTGTGGTGCCAAGATCTGGCATCTGGGTTCCGACATCATACTTGCATTTATCAAAAAAGATTTTGCGTACCAGAGAGAACCCGTTTGAGTGGATGCCTGAGGAGGCAATACCTATAAGTTTATGGCCGGGCCGGATATAGGACCCGTCAATGATCTTGTCATTGTCCACAATGCCTACGGAGAATCCGGACAGGTCATATTCCCCGTCATGGTACATGCCGGGCATTTCAGCCGTTTCTCCGCCGATCAGGGCGCAACCCGCGGCATTACAGCCGTCGGCAATGCCTTTTATAATCTGTTCTGCAACTGTATTATCCAGAGTGCCCATGGCCATATAGTCCAGGAAAAATAGGGGTTTTGCACCCTGGACAATGATATCATTGACACACATGGCCACAAGATCGATCCCGATTGTGTCGTGTTTGTCCATCTGAAAGGCAATTTTCAGTTTGGTGCCCACACCATCGGTGGCACTGACCAGCACGGGATTGGAAATATTGGAAAGATTCAGGGAAAAGAGTCCGCCGAACCCGCCTATTTCACCCATAACACCTGATCTGGGTGTGGATTTTGCGATGTCTTTTATCCGGTCTACCAAACGGTTGGCTTTATCAATATCAACACCGGAATCTGCATATGTCAATGAATCATTCATTTAAATTCACCTTATGGAATTATGAAAAGAATTAGGGCTCTCTAAAATCCATCAATGATAACCCCAAAAGGCCGTAAAAGTCAAAAGCTTTTTGACATGGCGCCCCATATGCTGTATCTAAAATAATTTAAACCAAGGACCAATCTGGAGATATAAATTCAATGGAAACAATCAATATTGGAATATTGGGATATGGCGTTGTAGGCGCCGGTGTTGCCAAGTTGCTCAAGCTCAAAAAGCAGTTGCTGGAAGCCCGGACCGGTGCGTTGTTAAATCTTAAAACCATTGCTGATATTGATACTGAAACCGACAGGGGCGTCGATCTTGGGGACACGGCCTTGGTGTCGGATGCCATGCAGGTGATTGATGATCCTGACATTGATATTGTGGTGGAGCTCATTGGCGGGGATACCATTGCCAAACAATTTACGCTCAAGGCTCTTGAAAACAAAAAGCATGTGATCACTGCTAATAAGGCCCTTCTGGCCGGTCACGGCAATGAACTGGTACGGACCGCCCGTCTCAACCAGGTGGATCTGGCCTTTGAGGCGTCCTGCGGGGGATGTATGCCCATCATCAAGTCTCTTCGGGAATCCCTGGTGGCAAATGATATCAACTCCATGTCCGCCATCCTCAACGGTACCTGCAACTACATTCTGACCAAGATTACCCAGGATGGATCCCAATTTGCGGATGCCCTGAAAAAGGCCCAGGACCTTGGGTTTGCCGAAGCAGAACCTTCTCTGGATGTGGATGGTCATGATACCGCCCATAAGCTGGCCATTTTAAATTCCCTGGCACACGGCATGGAGATCAACCTTCAAGATATCCATGTGGAGGGTATCCGGAATATCACTCCGATTGACATTGAGTTTGCCCGGGAATTTGGATACACCATCAAACTTCTGGCCATTGGTAAAATCCATGACGATCATGTGGAGGCAAGAGTTCACCCCACCATGATCTCAAAGTCCAATCCCCTTTCCCATGTGGACCATTCCATGAATGCCATAGCCATTGATGCCGATGCCACAGGAAAAACCATGCTTTACGGTCATGGCGCCGGCATGATGCCGACAGCATCTGCCGTACTCAGTGACATTGCAGATATTGCCAGAAACATAATTGCCAAAACCAAGCGCCGGGTCCCCATCTTAGGGTATCCGGAAGACAACATACGCCCGATTCCCATCCTGCCCATAGCTGAGCTGTTTACCCGGTATTACCTGCGGTTTGAAGCCCAGGATCATCCCGGTGTGCTTGCCAAAATCTCCGGAATTCTGGGCGACAATCAGATCAGCATCAAGTCCGTCCACCAGAAAGGCCGTCAGAGTAACGGTAAGGTGCCCGTGGTAATGATCACCCATCGTGCCAAGGAACACTGGGTGCAGACAGCTCTGTCCAAGATCGCTGCCACAGATTCCGTGGTCGGGGATCCTGTTGTGATCCGTATAGAAGAGGATGACCAGGACTAAATCGGATAAAAGACCAGGCGGTTAAGAGAGCAGGAGTGAACATAACTAAGTTATATAAAAAGTTGGAGTTATATAAAAGATGAAGATACTTGTTGCGGATCTGGAAGGTGTATTTCTGCCTGAAATCTGGATCAATGTGGCCCTGAAAACCGGAATTGAGGAACTCAAGCTGACCACAAGGGATATCAGCGACTATGATGTGCTCATGGCAAAACGCCTCTCCATACTGGACGCGAACAATCTGACCCTGAAGGATATTCAGGACGTGATCGCAACACTGGACCCCCTGGACGGTGCAAAGGATATGCTGGACTGGATCAGGGAGCGAAATCAGATAATCATTCTCTCAGATACTTTTGAAGAGTTTGCAGGCCCGCTTATGGCCAAGCTTGGGTATCCTGCTCTACTCTGCCACAATCTGACCGTGGACAGCCAGGGAAGGATAACAGATTATAACCTGAGGATCGATAACCAGAAAACCCGTGCGGTAAAGGCCCTGCAGAGCCTAAACTACCATGTGATTGCATTTGGAGATTCCTATAATGATACCGGCATGATCCAGGCAGCCGATCAGGGATTCTTCTTTAAACCGCCGGATACCATTGAGACGGATTTTCCCGGCATTCCCATTACCTGGAATTATGATGAGCTCAAATCAATGATCAGTAAAACCCTGGAAGACTAATGACAGGAATACCAATGGTTGATATTGACAGCTTTAGTAAGCTTCGTGCTCTGGTCATCGGGGATTTGATGATTGATGAATACCTTTGGGGTAATGTGGATAGGATTTCCCCTGAAGCCCCCGTACCCGTTGTGGCGGTTGAAACCGAAAGCCAGACTCTTGGCGGTGCCGGAAACGTTATCAACAATCTTGTGGCCATGGGGGCCCGTGTCTTTGCCATCGGCACGGCCGGAACCGGTAAAGCCGGGCAGATGATTTTTGAAAAACTTGAAGATCTTGGTGTGGAAACCTCAGGCATTGTCAGTGAGCCGGAACGGCCGACCACCCGGAAAACCCGTGTCATTGCCTCCAACCAGCAGGTGCTTCGCATAGATAAGGAAGTCAAGCGGCGGATCAATTCCCGTACCCTGGAACGTCTGACAAAAATCATTGCCTCTCGTATCCGGGAAGTGGATCTCATCATCATCTCGGACTATGATAAGGGCCTTGTCACCAGGGAGTTGGTAGCCCGTACCGTTGACCTGGCCCACCAACACGGGGTGCTGACCCTGGCAGATCCCAAATCTCTGGATTTTACAAAATATACCGGGGTTTCCGTTTTGACACCCAACAAAAAAGAGGCAGGGCTTGCCGCCAACATGGATATCCTGACAGATGAGGATCTTGCGGCTGCTTCGGAAAAAATCATGGCCCAGGCTTCTCTTCAACGCCTGCTTATTACCTGTGGTAAAGACGGTATGGGGTTGTTTGAGCGGGGAAAAGCTTCCCGTACCATTGAGTCCAAGGCCCGCCAGGTCTTTGATGTATCCGGTGCCGGTGATACTGTTATCTCCCTGCTGGGGCTGGGACTGGCAAGTGGTGCCGGATTTGAAGCCGCTGCCGGTGCGGCTAATGCTGCTGCCGGTATTGTGGTGGCCAAGGTCGGAACGGCAACCGCTTCCATTGATGAATTAAAACAGGTTCTTGAAACAAATATTTGAGTTGAGTGAAAATAGCCCTTGACTTGAAAACGGTTTTCCCCTATATTGACGTTTCTTTGTTGCGGGGTGGAGCAGTCTGGTAGCTCGTCGGGCTCATAACCCGAAGGTCATTGGTTCAAATCCTTTCCCCGCTACCACAAAAAAATAAGGCCCTGTTTTGCAGGGCCTTTTTTAGTACAAGGCCCCTGTTTTTTGTACTTTGTAGCAATTTGTTACAAAGCCGCAAGAAACAGGGGTTTTATGATTTTTGGTTCCAAGAAGTCTTCTTCCTAATTTTTACAGGCCGTAAAGTCATAGTGATTGCCAAAAAAACGTTCCGAAAAACATCAATCGAAAGGGCAATCACCAAAAGGCAAATCGATTGTAGTATACAGAATTGGTAACCTTAAGTGGTAGAAAAAAATACTATGGTTTCGGAACTTATTTTTGCGATTTGCTATAGGTATCATTTTCGTTATGCGATTCTAAAGAAACTGGAATTGCCCTCCCGGCAAATTAGTCCCTTTTAGGGTCGGGTCATTGATGAATTAAAACAGGCTTTTGAAATAAATATTAATTTTATATGATAATAGTTCTTGACTTGAAATCGGTTTTCCATTAGATTGCGTCTCGTTGTTGCGGGGTGGAGCAGTCTGGTAGCTCGTCGGGCTCATAACCCGAAGGTCATTGGTTCAAATCCTTTCCCCGCTACCACCCAAAAATAAAAGCCTTGTTCTGCAAGGCTTTTTTTATTATACAAGGCCCCTGTTTTTTTGTACTTTGTTGCAAAAAAACAGGGGCCCTATGATTTTGGGCAATAGGAATTCTTCTGCATTGATTGAGGCGCAAGGCTGTGGTATCTTAATAGACGTACCCTCACCATATACAGGAGGTTCTATGCAAATTTCCATTAATTTTAAGAACATTGTCTCATCAGATTCTTTAAAATCTCACATCCATGAAAAGTTTGACAGGTTGGACAAAATGCTTGATGCCCCGGCTGATACACATATTGTTTTGTCTGTTGAAAAGTTACGAAATATTGCTGAGGTAAATCTGACAAGTGATAAAATTAAAATTCATGCGAAAGAAGAAGCTGAAAACAATATGTATGCAGCTATTGATACCCTTTCAGATAAGGTGAAATTACAGATTCGAAAGTTTAAGGATAAACAGCGGCGGCATCTGGCCGGTGATAAACACAGTATAAAAGCCAACATTCAGGACGATGTGATCAACGCTTAAAAATCCATCTGAAAATATTTTTTGCCCCGGTGCTATGGGTTGCAGAACCTGGTGCCGGGAGTGAAATTTTGATTTTTTGAGATTTCCTTAGAGCCGGGAAACTGCTTGAGCGTGCTTTAAGGGAGGGCTTTTTCGTCATGCCTTTAGTTTACCAGGACCAGGTGGTGTGGTATGCCTGCAGGTCAAGGATACCGGGATCTGATAACAGGGCTTATTGTCGCGTCCCGCAGTCTTTTCCAAGGGCCTGATTGACCGCATGGGCCATGTCCGATTTCAGGATGGGTTTCATAAGAAGGCTTGCGATTCCGATGCGTTGTGCGGATGCCTGATCAATCTGATCGCTGAATCCGGTACAGATGATCACGGGCAGGTCCGGCCTGATGTTGATGAGCTTCATGGCTAATAAGTCGCCGGTTAAGCCGGGCATTGTCATATCGGTCATTAATAGATCAAAATGGTCTGGTCTGGCGGAAAATTGTTCATATGCCTCCTGAGGATTTCTCATGGAAATGACTTCATACCCAAGGCGGGTGAGCATCTGTTCCTCAATTTTAATAATATGGGGTTCATCATCCACCAGAAGGATTCTTCCGTGTCCTTTGGGTAGTGTCTGCTTTATTGGTACAGTCTCTTCCTTGTCCTTTTTAAGGACAACGGGAAAGTAAATGCTGAATTCGGTTCCCACACCCGGACTGCTCTTAACCCGAATATCTCCTTTATAGTTTTTCACTATGCCGTGAACGACCGAGAGTCCCAGTCCGGTTCCTTTGGTGATGCCTTTGGTTGTAAAATAGGGGTCAAATATTCTGCTGAGAACTTTTTGACTCATCCCCACACCGGTATCTTTTATTATCAGGTTAATATAGTCTCCCGGGGCAAGGTGGCTTTCATCCGGATCAGGAAAAGAAAAACTAACTTCCTTTAAAAAGATGTTCAGTTTTCCACCGGTATTTTCCATAGCATGGTAGGCATTGGTGATTAGGTTCATTAGCAGTTGATGAATCTGGGTGGGATCGGCCAGGATCGGCCGACAGGCTTTATCAATGTCAAAGTCAATGGAAATGGTGGAAGGGATGATTGAATTGGAAAGGCGGACGGCCTCCTTTACAATTGGCTGAATTTTTATCGGCCTGACCTCCTGGTCCATCTGTCGGCTGAACGAGAGAATCTGCTTGACCAGATCCCTGGCCCGGAAAGAGGCATTTAGAATTTCATCCACAGAGTCATTCAAAGGGCTGTTGTCTGGAAGATCTTCCTGTAATATTTCGGTAAACCCGATCAAAGGATGGAGTATATTGTTGAAGTCATGGGCAATCCCACCGGCTAATGCACCAATCGCTTCCATTTTCTGAGCCTGCTGGAGCTGTTTTTCAAGCTGCATCCGCTGGGTTTCCACGGCAATCCGGTCTGTGATGTCATTCATAACGATCAGGGACACGTCTCCCATGGGAACCATATTGAATTCACATGTCCGTTTGTTTTGGGATTTTGTGGTGATTTCCCAGACTTGTGTGGCAATATCCTTTCCGGTTTCCTTTGCGCGCTGTACAGCACTTTCCCAGGATTGTATGACTTTTTCTCTATAGGTCTCATCAGGGTATGCCGTAAGCCACCAGGCCTCTGCTGTGGATATATCTTCTATGGTATAGCCGAACAATTCAATACTCTTGTCATTGAAAAAGAGAATATCCTGGTTGCTGTCGGTGATAACCATGGGCAATGGGGATTTCTCTATCATGGTTTTAAACCGGGTTTCACTCTCGGCAAGAGTCTTCTGGGCGGTTTCCCGTTCATCCATTTCCAGGAGAAGTTGTTCATTGGCGATCATGAGATCATTGACCCGCTGCTGTACCAATTCTTCAAGGCGTTCATTTTCATCACGGAGCAGGTCTTCGGCAGCCTTTATTCTAAGCATTGCCTTGACCTGGGCAGCCAGTTCCGATTCATTGATGGGTTTGGTTAAAAAGGCATCCGCTCCAAGCTCCAGGGCCCGGACTCTGTGTTGTGAGTCCGTTTTTACAGCTGTGAGGATGACCACTGGAATAGTGGCGGTTTTTGGTTGTGACTTTAAGACACGGCAGACCTCAAATCCGTCCATCTCCGGCATGTGAATATCCAAAAGGATGACATCCGGTCGGGTGGTCATTGCAAGCTCTATCCCCTTTTTGCCTGAGTCTGCTGTCAGGACCTCGCAGGGAGAAATCATCATTCTGAGCAGGGCGCTTATGGAAATCAGATTGTCCTGGATATCGTCAATGGCAAGTATTCTGCTCATCTCAACTCCTTTGCACGTTTTAGCCATTTGTCCGGGGGCAGGTGTATTCCCTTAGGGGAATGATATATTTTTGTCCAGCCATAGTTCTGTGACGCCTCTATCAGTGTTGGAATCCGTTATTGGCGAAGCATAGATTTGAAAAGATATTCTGCAATTGTAAAAGGAATCCTGAACCGGGTCAAGTCATTTTCGCCGTGTAAAGACGGGCTGGGGTTTTAAACTCTCTTTTTTTTGTAAGGCTGGGGTTTTATCGTAAAAGAGCTCCTGGTATACTGGATAAGTCAGGATGTTTTGCCTGACGTTAACCCTATAGCGATTGCCAATAAGTTTTTCAGATTAATGACGCAAATGAAAATGGCTCCGTTTCCAATTCATACCCGCCCGGAAAAGAAACTTACGATTCGGTTTGCCGAAGAATTGGACTTTTTTTTGGCCAGACAGAATCGGCGTATTCCCCTTTTTTGTGATGTCCGGCGCAGGGCATCGGTAAAAGATATTATCGAATCCTTTGGCGTCCCCCATACCGAAATCATGGAGATCCTTTTTAACGGGGTGCCTGTGGATTTTTCATTCATTCCTGAACATGGGGGACAGCTGATCTCGGCTGGCATAGAACCGCCTTTTGATGTGACGGCCAGACATCTGTTAAGGCAGAGCCCTCTGGCCAGGCTAAAATTTATTGCGGATCTGAACGTGATGAAATTGGGTCGTTATTTGCTGTTGCTCGGTTTTGATGTCTGTCTGGCCCGGCAGTTGACTGATGCGCAAATTGCCGCTGCGGCTAAGAAAGAGCAAAGGATTGTGCTCACCCGGGATACCCGGCTTCTATGCCGGAAAAAAATTGAATTTGCGCGCCGGATAAGGACATCGCAACCGATGGACCAGTTAAAGGAGACCATTGAATTTTTCGGTCTGTCTCCGGATCCTGACCTGTTTTTTACCCGGTGTTCAGCATGTAACATGGTCCTTGAACCTGTCACAAAGCTGAGTGTCTATCATCGGCTTGAGCCCAAAACACAAAAATATTTTCATCACTTTCGGGAATGCCCGGACTGTGGTCATATTTTTTGGAAGGGGTCGCATTATGATGCGATTCTGCATAGGTTTCGAGCGGCAGGCATCTTAGAAATCCATTGATTTTAAGGGGGCCGCTGGTATAATACGGCTTTGACCTACCCCTGATATTTGAGGCACTATGAAAATTATTACTACACACAAAGGGGCTGATTTTGATGCCCTGGCAAGCCTTGCGGCAGCCACCCTTGTCTATCCCGATGCCAAACCCGTACTTCCGGGCTCAATAAATGGCAATCTCAAAGCCTTTTTATCCATCCACAAAGATCTTTTTAATTTTTATTCGCCAAAGGAAATTGATCTTGCGGATGTTGACACACTTATTGTGGTGGATACCCATACCTGGCAGCGAATTGACCAGCGGCTTCTGCCCCTGGCCAAAAAAGAGGCCTTACAGATTATTGTCTGGGATCATCACAGCCAAGGTGATATGGAGGCTAAGGAAAAATATGTAAGGGAAACCGGTGCCACAGTTACCATGCTGGTCCAGGAAATAGAGAAACTAAGAAAACTCATAACGCCAATCCAGGCCACCTTGTTTCTCATGGGGCTGTACGAGGATACCGGTAATCTGTCCTTTCCCTCCACCCTTGCCGAAGATGCCTATGCGGCCGGATTTCTTCTGGATAGGAGAGCGGACTTAAATATTCTGTCCACCTTTTTGAAACCGGCATACGGCAAGAAGCAGAAGGATATTCTCTTTGAGATGATTCAGTTGGCCGAGCGCAGCGAAATACCAGGCGGATTTACCATGAGTCTGTCGGAGATGGAAGTCAGCGGCCGGGTTCAGAATCTGGCCATGGTGCTTCAGATGTACAAGGAGATTGTGAATGTAGATGTGGCATTTGGAATTTTCAAGGACTCGGAGCGGGACAAGTGCATGGTCATCGGCCGAAGTGATGTTGATGAGGTCAACATCGGCTTTATGATGCGGAG
>PIVQ01000513.1 GCA_003354055.1 Desulfobacteraceae bacterium
TATACTAATACCTTGTCCACCCCGGCTTCCCTGGCCACTTTGTTGACCCCCAGTCCTTTGAAACCGTCTTTGGACAGAAGTTTGCCCACAGCGTTTACCAGACGTGCCTTTGTCTCTTCTTTTTTGTCAGTCATAAGAATCTCCTAAAAAAGTCACCACTGGTGACAGGATAGCGACAGGAGAAATGATTGTCAATAAAAAAAGATGTAGGATAAAGATTTTAAAAAATTAGACTTGTTTTAAAACAGGTGGTTCCCCTTGGCAATAAAGGTTTGGAAACCTTTTGTATCATCACCGGCAGCAGCTAACCTTGCCACCCCATCCTGAAGATCCGCACTGCTGGATGCAAGAGATAATCGTAAAAAGTGCTGATCACTGGATCCAATGGCGCCGAAAGAACACCTGTCCAAAACCGCCACCCCGTGATGGTAAAGGGCAAACATCTGGAAGAGGGTGGATATTGTGGTTTTTGCCTGTATATTTTCGGGCAGGCTGTCATAGGCGTTCATTACCCCCAGCCGTTCACAAAGGCCTGCAATGTTGGGAAAGGCATAAAACGCCCCTTTGGGCATCTGGCAGCTGACACCTTTGATATGATTCAAATCTTCAATCACGGTATTGCAGCGGCGTTCAAAGGCGGCTGTCATATCTGCCATCCATTTCTTGGAGTCCGGGTGTTCCAACGCAACCCTTGCCCCTTCCTGGTTATAGGGGGGGATGGAGGAAAAATAGTTGATGTTCATGGTTTTGAACTGCAGGGTTTCCTCAATGGTCGGGCAGACAATATATCCGATACGGCCGCCGGTCCAGGCAAAGGATTTTGAAAAACCGCTGGCGATCAGGGTCATCTTTTCCATACCCGGAACCGAGGCTATGGAGGCATGGGGCTTCCCGTTGAAGATGATGTTCTCGTAGATTTCGTCGGAGTAAACCCTTACATCCTTATTGCAGGAAGACAGAATGACTTCGGCAATGGCGTGGAGCTGTGTTTTATCCGCCACCCCGCCTGTGGGATTGGAGGGAAAGTTCAAAATGATCAGCTTGGTTCTGGGGGTGATCAGGGGCTTTAATTGCGCAGGGCTGAAGGTAAAGTTTTCAGATTCCTCAAGATGAAGAGGGACAGGCACGGCCCCCACATATCTGATCATGGATTCGTAAATGGGGAATCCGGGGCTGGGGTAGATGATTTCATCTCCCGGATTGCAGTAGAGCTGTTGCGTAAATGCAATGGAGGGTTTACCGCCGGGAAATACACAGACCTGATCTGGAGAAATGTTCAAATTCCGGCTTAGGCCAACCTGGCGTGCAATGGCCTGCCTCAGAGAGATCAGTCCCTGGGGATCGCAGTATTTGGTGTTTCCGGCCCGAAGCTGGGCTATCACTTCGTCGATGACCCAGTCCGGGGCATTAAAATCAGGCTCTCCGATGTTAAGACGGATAACAGATAATCCCGAAGCTTCCACCCGGGTGATATGGGGACCGATTTTAAATGCGTTTTCCGTGCCCATCATTCGGGTGCGGTCTGAATATAAAGCCATGGGAACTCCGTTGCAGGCCCGGCCTTAAGCCGGCCGAGCCTTCTTTCTTGTCGGTTTATCGTCTGTCCGGCCAGATGTCGCAGGCCATTTCGGACAATTTATACTTCTGGATCTTGCCTGAGGCGGTCATGGGGTATTCGGTGCAAAAATGAACATACCTTGGGATTTTATAGCGGCTGATCTTGCCCCTGCAAAAATCACTGACATCGTTAGGTTCAAGATCCGCCCCTTCTTTGAGGATGACAAAGGCGCCGACCTCTTCCCCGTATTTTTTGCTGGGAACCGCTGCCACCTGAACATCCATTATATCGTCCATGCGGTAGAGGAACTCTTCTATTTCTTTGGGGTAGATGTTTTCTCCGCCCCTTATGATCATATCCTTGTGGCGTCCTGTGATGGAGAGGTTGCCGTCCTGATCAAGAATACCAAGGTCCCCTGAGTGGAGCCAGCCGTCAGCATCAATAGCTTCCGCCGTGGCTGAAGGATTGTTGTAATATCCTTTCATCACAGAGTAGCCCCGGCAGCAGACTTCACCCTGGGCACCGGTCTCAAGCTTTTTTCCGGTTTCAGGATCTATCACTTTTACTTCGATGTGGGGCAGGGCCCGGCCAACAGTTTCCACCCGAACCCGGATATCATCGTCAATCCTTGTATAGGTCATGACCGGTGAGGCCTCGGTGAGGCCGTAGCAGATGGTGACATCCGTCATGTGCATCTTCTCGATCACCTGCTTCATGACATGGACCGGACAGTTGGACCCTGCCATGATTCCTGTGCGCAGGGATGAAAAGTCAAATTTGTTGAACATGGGATGTTCCAGCACGGCAATGAACATGGTGGGCACCCCGTAAAGGGCCGTACACTTTTCCTGTTCCACCGAGGCCATGACCTGGATGGGATCAAACCCTTCAAGTACCACCATACAGGTGCCGTGGTTCACGGCAGCCAGAACGCCTAAGACACATCCGAAGCAATGAAAGAGGGGCACGGGCAGACAGAGCCGGTCATTCTCCGTAAAATTCTGGTTGGCACCGATCCAATAGCCGTTGTTGCCGATATTATAATGGGTGAGCATCACCCCTTTGGGAAAGCCTGTTGTGCCTGAGGTATACTGCATGTTGACCACATCATGCGGGCTTAAGTCTCCCTGACGGGCTTTATAGTCTTCATCACTGACCATAACGGACAGGGCACGGATTTCAGGGATGGTATACATTCCCCTGTGTTTTTCAGGGCCTAGAAAGGCCACCCGTTTGAGATTGGGAAATTTAGGACTGGTCAGATTGCCCCGCTGGCAGGTGCGCAGTTCCGGCACCAGTTCATATACAGTATTGATGTAGTCGGTGTCCTGGAACCCGTCAATTAAAAATAAGTTCTCCGTTTCCGACTGGGTCAGCAGGTATTCCAGTTCTGCTGTTTTGTAGTTGGTGTTTACCGTGAGCAGGATGGCGCCGATTTTGGCCGTGGCAAACTGGAGGGTCACCCAGAAGGGAATGTTGGTGGCCCATACCGCCACTTTTTCACCCTTTTGAACCCCAAGGGCCATAAGGCCTTTGGCGGTTTCATCCACAACTTTCGAAAATTCTTTATATGTCAGCCGAAAGTCCCGGTCCACATAGACAATGGCCGGATTATCCGGGTATTTTTCCACGGTCTGGTCCAGGATCTGGCCCAGGGTCAGCTCTTTTAATGCGATACTTTCATCCATCGATTCCATCATTGATTCCATTATTGTCGTAAGCTCCCTTATTCCGGTACGTAAATCACGGCGTGTATTGTAGCTTTTTCCTCACCGGCACAGGAGACATAGTGGGGAACAATGGAGTTGTAATAGACTGAATCCCCAGGCTTGAGGACATAAATTTCATTGCCGTATATGATTTCAATGGATCCTTTGATCACCGCAATAAACTCTTCCCCTTCGTGGGAGGACCGGGATTTTTCTTCGGCAGATTCAGGAAGGAGTTCCACAAAAAAGGGTTCCATATGGCGGTCTGCCTTGCCTTTGCCCAGGGAATAAAAGTTCAGGGCTGCGGCCTTGTTTTTTCCGCCAAGAACGGAGAATTCAGCGGCCCTATCTGCCTGGCGCACGATATAGGGATCGCTAGTTTCCTGGTCATCCAGAAAGGTGCCCAGACGGACCCCGAGAGCTCTTGCGATTTTCATCAAGGGACCTAAAGGGGGATAGACATCTTCTTTAAGCATTGTGTCGATAAAATCAGGGTCCAGGCCGGTGGCTTCGGCAAGTCCCTGGATGTCCAATTGCCGTTTTCCCATGAACGATATGATTCGCCGGTTCACTTTTCCAGTCTGCATGAGTTCTCCCTCTCGTGTAAAAAAAATGTAATCCTATAATATATAGGAAATGCTTTGTCAAAATAATCATTGTGATCAGGACTATTCTCTTGTAGAGTCAAGATAGAATCGTTTGATCGACGTTGTTACAGGGCCATGCTACAAGTCAATGAGGGCTGTGATCAGGCGCTGAGATTCACTTTTGCTGCCGCTGAAAATTCTGTATAAGCCCCTTTGAAAAAGAGATGATAGTTGTAGCATTTGGTACAAATGCTTTTTTATATAGCATTTGCTGCAAATGCTTTAGGAGACAAAAGATGAAGACTATTGAAGTGAATATAAAGGCTGAATTCATCGTTCCGGATGACTGGGAAGTAACCGAGCACATGCCTGATCCTGAATATCCCGAAGATATACGGCGGGTGCTCAGAATTGATGACCAGTTTTATGATTTTTTCCCGGAATGCCTGGTCAAGGTCGTGGATCCTGAGATGATCATCTGGTCCGCAGATGAGGGCCGGACCGAAGATATCATTGATTGCATGGATGCCTTCCAGGTTAATATCCAGGAAAGAGATGCCTAAAGCGGAGCTTGACGTGACACCTGATGCTCCGCCTGATTTTATCCCCCTGAAGCAGTATTATCCGAGGAAGTTTTCATGAATCTTCTTGCCATTTTGTCCAATATCCGCCTGCCGGATATAGTGGATATCCTGTTGATTTCCATTGTTGTCTATCAGTTTTATTCCTGGTTCTGGGGTACCCAGGCCTTTAAGGTGCTGGTGGGCCTGGGCATATTAAGCGGTGTCTTTGTGGTGGCAAAATCCTGGGGGCTATTTCTGACCACCTGGGTATTCCAGATTCTCTGGCCCGTTTTTGTAATCTTACTGATCATTCTTTTCCAAAAAGAAATCCGCCAGATGCTTGAGCATTTTAATCCTCTGAAAATGGTGGGCATCAAGCAGGGCCAATCCGGCAACGGCTGGCTTAAGGGGTTTGCCAAGTGGG
This sequence comes from Desulfobacteraceae bacterium, assembly GCA_003354055.1. Next base: position 4,842 of record PIVQ01000513.1, read on the forward strand.
TGTTTGAGGCTGCCGAAAAGCGGACCGGGGTTCTTGTTATTTTTCAAAAGAGGAGCCTTGTGGATGACTTTATCACCCGGGGGATTGATATGGAAAGCGATCCTCAGCCTGAGATCCTTTCGGCTGTGTTTGACAAGCACTCCCCCCTCCATGACGGTGCCATGCTGGTTTCAAACGGGAAGATTTCATCTGTTTCCTGTTTTCTGCCCCTGTCCACCCGGGATGATCTGCCCATACAATGGGGGACCCGGCACAGGGCCGCCCTGGGGCTGACGGAAAAATGTGATGCCGGCGTGCTCATCGTATCTGAAGAGCGGGGAGACGTCTCATTGGTTTCCGGGGGGGAGGTCAAAGAGATTCGGGATACGGACAACCTTGTGGCTGAACTCAAAGAGATGACCCGGGACCCCCGGGAGAAACAAACGGATTTTAAAACCACAGTGCTGGGGTGGCTCACCCGGCGGTACAAGGCCAAAGCCCTGGTCTTCGGTATGGTCTTTATCCTCTGGCTGGCCTTTGCAGGGCAGCAAAATTTTGAAAAGACCCTGAAGCTTCCCCTTGTGGTAAAGAATCTTCCGGCGGGTATTGTCCTTTCCTCTCCTGTTGACCCTAAGATAATGGTTACCTGCAGGGGGTTGAGAAAGGATGTAAGTCTCTTGAATCCAACCAATGCGAGCGCGGTTCTGGATTTGTCTCAGGCAATTGCCGGACCATCGGAAT
>PIVQ01001306.1 GCA_003354055.1 Desulfobacteraceae bacterium
CGAAGCATATCTCGGTCAACCTGCCAACCAATAATTTTTTAGGAGGAAAAATGAAGAAAAGAGTTATTTCAATCATGGCATTGGGTCTTATCCTTGTCCCGTTTCTTTTTGGTGGAGTCTATGCAAAAACCTTGAAAATAGGTTCCATGAGCCCCCTGACAGGTCCCTATGCCTCTGATGGTACTGACATCAAAAACGGTGTTCAAACAGCCATTGACGTATTTGAAGCAGCCGGCGGAATTCCCGGATATGACAAAATTGAATTTTTCCCCCAGGATACAGTCTGCGATCCCAGACAGGCAGTTGCTGCTGCCAACAAATTGGTTAACCTTGAGGTTGCCGGTGTTGTAGGTGCCTATTGTTCTTCTTCCACCATTCCGTCTTCAGATGTTCTGGACGAAGAAGATATTATTATGATCACCCCGGCTTCTACACACCAGGATGTTACCGATCGTGGTCTTGCCTACATGTTTCGTATGTGCGGCCGTGATGATGACCAGGCCCCTGCTGCTGCCAAGTTCATGAAAGAATCCCTTGGCGCAAAAACTATTTTTATCGTTGATGATAAAACCACTTATTCCCAGGGTCTGGCCGACGGCGTTAAAAAATCTGCCATATCAATGGGTATGGATGTGGTTGCGCATGAACATGTAAACCAGGGCGACAAAGACTTTTCAGCTATCCTGACTATGGCTAAAAGAGCCAATGCCGACATCTTCTACATGTCTCTTCAGGGTTTCTCTCCTGCTGCCATGATGACTCTGCAGGCCAAACGTCTGGGCCTCAAATCCCAGATTGTTACCCAGGATGCCGTGTTCCAGCCCAAGTACATGGAAGTTGCAAAAGCTGCTTCCGAAGGCGTTTACCTGACCTACGGATTTACAGATCCCAATACTCCTGAGTACAAAGCCTTTGAAGATATCTATGTACCCAAATATGGTAAAATTGCTGCCTATGCCACCTATGCATATGATAGTGCCACAGCCCTTCTCAAAGCCATCAAAGCTGCCGGTACCACTGATTCTGCAAAAGTTAAAGCCGAGTTGATGAAACTGGATTTTCAGGGTGTTGCAAAACACGTTAAATTCAGAGCTAACGGCGACTCCGGTTCTTCCTATATTGCCTTCAAAGTTGTCGGCGACAAGTTTGTACCTTATTGGGAACCGGTTAACGGCCTGATCAAGTAATCTAAAGATTTTACACGGGTTTACCCTTGGATGCGGTCGGTAACGCCGGCCGCATCTACTCACCAAGACACACAACTTAAGAAAAATATATAGAATGGAATATTTTATTCAGCAGTTGATTAACGGTTTGACCCTTGGCGGGATGTATGCATTGATTGCTTTGGGATATACCATGGTATACGGTG
>PIVQ01001307.1 GCA_003354055.1 Desulfobacteraceae bacterium
AGTGATGAGGCCATCAATTCCGCTGCCCACGGTGCCGGACGGGTCATGAGCCGGACCGCCGCATTCAAGCAGTTCACTCAAAAAAATTTACAGGATATCCTGACAAAAAGAAGGGTAACTCTGATTTCTGCTGGACTTGACGAGATACCCATGGCATATAAAAATATTAATCAAGTAATGTCCCAGCAAAAGGGTCTTGTTGAGATATTGGCCAAATTTGAGCCGAGACTGGTGAAAATGGCGCCGTCCAAACCAAAAAAACACCGGTTAAAAAAACACCGGTCAAAAAAATTTCGTTGAACCGTCACCCCAAAGTACAATCAACATTTGCCAAGGAGGAATTTATTATGGGGAAGTTATTGAGAATTAATACCAAGGAAAAAACATTTGCCTTTGAGGAAACACCGGAGGCCTATGCCGGTCTCGGCGGCAGGGCGCTGACATCCAAGATGATCCTGGATGAAGTACCTGCTACCTGCCATCCCTTAGGAAAAAACAACAAACTGATCTTTGCCCCGGGCATCATGTCGGGCTCTCCTGCTGCGGATTCCGGCCGTTTGTCCGCCGGAGCGAAATCGCCCCTGACAGGCGGTATCAAAGAGAGTAACGCCGGTGGTCTGGTTTCCCAGAAACTGGCAAAACTTGGGATCACCGGAGTTGTTCTTGAAGACAAACCCGAAGGTGACGATTACTCCATGATCGTTATCACCAATGACGGGGTTGAAATTCTTCCCGCAGGCGACCTGGTTAAAAAGGGCAACTACGACGTCATGGGCGCTCTCTGGGACAAATACGGTAAAAACACCGGTCTCCTCACTATCGGCCAGGCCGGTGAGCAGTGCCTTAAAGGTGCCTCCATCCAGCAGGCGGATATGAACGGAAATCCGGGACGTGCCCACGGCCGTGGCGGCCTTGGTGCGGTCATGGGATCCAAAAAAATCAAAGCCATTGTTGTCGACGACAAAGGCGCAGGCCGGGTTGAAATCAAAGACAAGGAAGCCTTTAAGACTGCCAACAAACGCTGGGTTGAAATGCTCCGCAACCATCCGGTAACCGGCGAAGGCCTGCCTGCCATGGGTACTGCGGTTCTGGTAAACGTCATCAACGAAGCCGGTGCCCTGCCCACCAAGAATTTTCGAAGCGGCCGGTATGATCATGCCCAGGCTATTTCCGGCGAAACTCTGGCTGAAACCATTGAAAAACGCGGCGGAGTACCGTCAGAGGCCTGCCATCCGGGCTGCGTGATCAAATGCTCCAATGTCTACCATGACAAAGACGGCAAATACCTGACCTCAGGGTTCGAGTATGAAACCATCTGGGCTTTCGGTGCCCATACCACAATCAAAGAACTGGACACAATTGCCATGCTGGA
>PIVQ01000514.1 GCA_003354055.1 Desulfobacteraceae bacterium
ACAGAATCAATTGCATTCCGGGTTTCTTTTACCGATGAAAGGATAAAGGATTCCGGTATTACAATGCAAAGATGCCATCCGGTTGAGGGCATGATCTGGGATGAAATCAGAATGGGATTATTGTTGAGTTCAATCCTGCTGGTCTGTTTATTCTCAGTCGAAATCAGATCTTTGATAGCCCTTACCTGGTCATATTTTGAATCCATCAGACTTTGTTCAAGAATTGCGCCATAGCCTATACTCTTTTCATTTTTACTGAGCCCGAACATATCAAGATAATCATCAGGGAAAGCCACAATCCTGCCATTGGCGTCCACAATAAATGAAAACATCCCGTTCATCTTGCCGGGTTCTCCTGCCAGGGCATTTTTCTTGAGTATTTTTTTTATTATCTTATTAAGTGTTACATCTATTCCTGCAACGCCTAAAAATTCATTATTTTTTGAGTAGATCGGTGTTACCGCCGTTGTCATGAACCCTTGTCCTGCCTCATCCTGATATATTTGAGTCCAGACAGTTTCTTTATCCCTGTTATTCTCAGGCTTTGCCATCTGGTACCAGATTCCGTCTTTAAGGTCAGATTCCGTTACAGGCTTTAATTTTTCAACAAGGCGAACTTTAGGATAATAAAACGTAAAACTGGATTCAGTAACAATATAAATAGCTGCAGATTCAGGACTTCTTTCCTTGATTTTGATCAGAAGAGGGCCAATGTTTGACAGTACATCCAGCTCTTTCTCGGTTTCTTTTGAAATTATATCATCTCCCCAATAAAGAATTTCAATCTTTTCAGTGGCCAGATTTGAAAAGAATCCATTTTTCGGATAAAAGGAAAGACTATGATTGAGATTCGTTTGGGTGATAAATTTTTCCTTTTGATCATACAGAATACTTGCCTGCTGAGCAATTACAGCGGAAGAAAGTGCCACTTTGTTAAATGTATTCTCGTGCCTCATGGCCTGTTCATCCATTATTCTGGATAAAAGCAGGGTAGTTTTTTCTTTGATGTTTTTTTCATTAATGGAAGCAGAATACTCTCCGAATTCAGTAACAAGGTTTGTTGCCAGAAAAATTAACAGTCCCATGGAAAGTACAAACACAGCTAAAATAAGGATAATCAGCTTAAAACCGATTCTGGAAAACAGGGTTTTAAGCTGAAAGGGAATTAATTGAACAATTGATTGGGAATTAGGTCTCATGCTTTTTTATCCATCATTTCAAATCAATCTCCTTATTCCAGGTGGACAAGCCATAATCCTCTCTGAGAATCATAAAGGATTAAGTTAGTGCTTGAACGAAAACTCACCCATCTGCCGCGTTGCTACAAAAGTTTGAAATCCTCATGTACTACAGTACACTCCGGTTTCAAACTTTCTTGCGCCTTGCATATGGGCAAGTTTTCATCCAAGCACGGGTTTCCGGTCAGCCACAAGTTATGATAAATCCATTTGGACCCGGACATGTTATTTTAAGTAGTCAAAGGAGAATATGATGTCAAGAAATGATTGGATGAGTAAACGATTCAATAACTGCCAACCAATGTGAATTGAACTTAACGGGTCCTGTGAGAAAACAAGGCTAAGATTTTTTCTTTTTCATATCAATGTACCAATCCTGCTTCCCGTAAAGTTCTTTGTTACAATCAGGACACATACCGTGGCTGAATGATGCTTCGGAGTGTTTTTCAATATATGTTTCCAATATATTCCAAGACCCCTTGTCATCCCGGATTTTTTTACAATTGGCGCATATTGGCAGCAAACCTTGCAACTGGGTTACCTCGTCAAGCGCCTTTTGAAGTTTGATATTTTTTTTCTCCAGACGATTTACAAGAGAATAGAGAGTGATATGGGTTTTAACCCGGGCCAGGACTTCTTCTGCCTGGAACGGTTTGGATATATAATCGACACCGCCTTTAGAAAAGGCACGCATCTTGTCTTCAATCTCCTTTAAAGCGCTGATGAAAATGACCGGAATATCACGGGTTGCTTTGTCTGCCTTAAGTTTGGCGCAGACCTCATACCCATCCATCCCTGGCATGACAATATCCAGGAGGATGAGATCAGGCAGGTCCGCCTGGATGGTTTTCAAGGCGATTTCTCCACTAAGGGCGGGGCGAACCCGATAACCTTGTTCGTTCAATATCTGCCGTAATACAGTCAGGTTTTCCGGTGTATCATCAACAATTAATATATTTTTATGAGAACTGTTAGGTTCCATTATCAGTTCACCTCTTCAAACAGTGTTTGTAGAATATTAAATTGATATCCGCTGACAAGTTCTGCCAGAGCATCAGCAAGGGCGTAATTTTCCTTTTGGATCTCTTCCAACAGGATGAGCGCTTTATCAAAATCGACAAGTACTACCGCTTTCTTGAATTCGTTTTTCAGTTCGAAGGGCAGATTAACAATGGCCTGCTGCATCTGATGTGCCGGTATCACGATTTTATTATTTTTATCCTCACCCTTTGGTTCATCAATGCGGTGTTTCAGCTGGGGAGCAAGTCCTGTAATTGGGATTGTTTTACTATGTTCACGATTTTCCGGACTGACCGGGAGAGTCAATTTAAAGACACTTCCCGATCCAGGTTTACTTTCCACTTGGATATTTCCACCCATTAATTGTGCAAATTTATGGCTTATGGAAAGTCCCAGTCCCGTTCCCTCCTTTTGTCCATGCCCGGTATGGATTTGAACAAAAGGATCAAAAAGCTGTTCAATATCATCCGGGTGGATACCGGGCCCTGTGTCCTCGACTTCAAAATTCAAGGAGATGCTTTTTTTATCCATATTATTTGGGGAAGGGTCTTTTTTTTCTGTTGAAATGCGGACGATGACGCTTCCCTTTTCTGTGAATTTTAAAGCATTATTAATCAGGTTAGTTAAAATTTGACGCAGCTTTACCTCATCTGTTCTTATATATTGCGGAATATCAGGGGATTGCTTGAATAGTAAGGTCAATTCTTTTTTCTTTGCCTGGAATTTAAACAGGTTCTTAATATCTTCCAGGAAGGAAAACAGGCTCAGGTTGTCCTCAATGACAGATACTTTTTTTGCTTCAATTTTCGACATGTCCAGAATATCGTTGATAAGCTCCAGCAAGTGTTTACCGCTGCGGCTGATGATATGAAGGTTGTCCTTTTGCTCATGGTTAAGGTTCGTATTTTTAGTCATGAGCCGGGACAACCCAAGAATTGCGTTCAAAGGGGTTCGAAGTTCATGGCTCATGTTTGCAAGGAATTTGCCTTTTGCCTGACTTTCTTTTTTTGCCTGTTTTCTTTCTCTTTCCAGAGCGGCTTCCCATTTTTTTCTATCTGTAATGTCCTGAAATACGACCTGAACCGCTGATTTGTTGTTATAAATAAAATGGATGCCAACAACCTCTATATCAATGCTACCGCCGTCCAGCCTGATAATTTTTTCCTCAAATGACGGTGCCATAGGGTTATTTACATTCAACAGTCCTTGAATTTTTTGGATTACCTTTTTGTGAAAATCAGGATGAACCATTTCCAGTATGGGTTTATCTTCAGATTGCTTTGACAAAGCCCCGTCAATGATTTTTTTCCCTGCAGCATTCATGAATACCAGCGTTCCTTCCTGATGAATGGCTATTCCGAAGGGTGCCAGCTCAACCAGACGTCGATAGCGTTCCTCGCTGTCAGATAATTCCCGGGTCCGCTCTATCACCTGTCTCTCTAAGCGTAGCTTTTGTTCTTCTTTGTTTTTTGCGAGGTCATTCCTGGCTTCCAGGAGCTTTAAAATCATGTTGTTAAAGGCTTCTTCAAGAATTTTAAACTCATTTCTCCCGGACGTTTTCGTGTCAATTTGAATTTGCTCAAGATTTTCAAGATCAATCTTTTTGGCGGCAGCGGTCAAAATTGATAAGGGCCGTTGGAGTAAGAAACGACTGAACCAGAGAAAGACAACCCACAGTATAATGGTTTTAATAATCGCATTAATGAGAATGTACAGATAACTGAATTTTACTCTTGAAAATATAACGGACGGACTTGAGTAAAGTGTTATACTGCCGATTTTATGATTTCCCGATTCCCTGGCATAAACAATGGGGAATTGAAATCCGAATATATCACTGTCTTCTTGCCGGATAAGAATACTTTGTTCTCCTTTTTCCGGGAATCGCAACTCTTTTTTGTAATCAATACCTTCACCGATGGTTCGTACATATTTTCCGGAAAGATCGCTGAGTCTCAGGCCAAGAATGGTCGGGCTTTTAACAAACCCGTTAAGAATAGAATCCATTTGTTCCCTGTCAGCCTCCCATAATGCAACGGCCATGGTCGGATTGGAATTCAGGTAAAATATTTTTAAGTCCTGGATGACATTTTTTTCTACTCTTCTGTACTCAGATACCATGTGAATGACGGTGATAATAACGGATATCACCAAATAGATCGAAAACACGTAACTCAAAAGCCTTGTGGCAATTGAATTTCTGAGACTTACTCTGGGATAATTCGGCATGGTATCCTTTTTATTTCCTGTTTGTAGCAAGGCTGAGCCGGTCAGGCACTATTTAAACAGTGCGTCAAATTCAAAATTGTACTTTTTTAAACCAGGATTGTAGGCCCGGGAAAACTGTTTAAAATCAATTTTCCTGATATTTTCTTTACTTAATTTCTGGCGGAGATCTCCAAGCTCGGTAAACGAAACGCTTGTATGGTGTCCCATTTTTGTGGAGAAAACGGTTGACCCAAAAGAGGCGAAATCGTATCCCATCAGATAATCATAAAGGGCAATGATGGCCCACGCCCCTTCCACGTAATGCCCTCCTACACTGACCGCCATTTCTCCTGATTTCAGATAGTCCTGATTCTGGGGGAGAATATCAATACCTCCTGTCACAAAATCCTTTCCCGGAATCCACCCCTGGTCGGCGGCAGCTTTGATGACGCCAATGGCCATATTGTCACTGGCCGTCCAGAACATAGAAACATCAGGGTATCTGATGATACTCAGCTTAAAGGCTTCGTATGCCAGATGTTCCCGCCATTTTGAATGAAAAAACTGAAGATTGACAAACTCAGTGTCTTTCATGGCTTTTTTAAACCCCCGAACCCGGGAATTGGACGCCTCGGAAGAGCGGTTGCCCTCTATGGCCACCACATGAATTTTGCCGTCTTTTCCACGTTTGTTTATTTTTTTTGCTTCTATCATTAATCGTTTGGCTAAGGTAAATCCGGCATACTCATCATCCGGCAGCATTAATCCGATCCAGTATTTAAATTTTTCACGGGGATTTGCGACATCATCTTTGGCATTGAACCCTGCATTGAAAACAAAGGCAGGTACTTTGAATTGTTCACTCAACTGTAGAATCTGTTTTCCATTATTTTTAAAATTATGAAATAAAATGGCGTCCGGCCGGGTTTCCGGATTTGCCAAAACACTTTCAACTTTAGGGACAATCAGCATGGGATTTTCCCCGTAAGTATAAATCCGAATATCCACACCGAGATCCTCGGATGCGGCAACAACAAACCGTTTAACCATTGGCCAGAATCCTGTAATCGCATC
>PIVQ01001308.1 GCA_003354055.1 Desulfobacteraceae bacterium
ACCGAGGTCTTTTCCATGTCCCAGAAGATAAAGGGGCGGGTCAAAGAGCAGATGGAAAAACTTCAGAAAAAGCACTATCTCAACGAGCAGATGCGGGCCATTCAGAAGGAGATGGGCGAGGGCGGAGACCAGGGTGAGTTTTCAGATCTTGAAAAAAAGATACGCGGTAAACGGATGCCCAAAGAAGCTGCCGGTGCTGTGAGGCGAGAGCTTGATAAGCTCAAGATGATGTCTCCCATGTCTTCGGAAGCCACCGTGGTCCGCAACTATATTGACTGGCTGGTCTCTCTGCCCTGGTATCGGAAAAAGAGGGCAAAAAGCGATCTTAATAAGGCCGAGCAGATTCTTGACAGGGATCATTACGGGTTGAAAAAACCTAAGGAACGTATACTGGAATATCTGGCTGTTCAGATTCTTGTCAAAAAGATAAAAGGGCCGATACTCTGTCTGGTCGGCCCACCCGGTGTGGGGAAAACCTCTTTGGCGAGGTCTGTGGCCTCTGCCACGGGGCGTGCATTCGCGAGAATTTCTCTGGGCGGTGTCCGGGATGAGGCCGAGATTCGGGGGCATAGAAGAACCTACGTAGGCGCCATGCCCGGCAAAATTATTCAGACGCTTAAAAAGGTTGGGTTTAACAATCCGGTATTTTGTCTGGATGAGATTGATAAGATGACCTCCGACTTCCGAGGGGATCCTTCATCAGCCCTTCTTGAAGCCCTGGATCCTGAGCAGAACAAGAATTTCAACGATCATTATTTGGAGGTGGATTATGATCTGTCTGAAATCCTTTTTATTACAACGGCCAATACATTGTACGATATCCCGGCTCCCCTGCGGGACCGGATGGAAATCATTCAGATTCCGGGGTATACCCGGTATGAAAAAGAAAAGATTGCAAAGGGATTTCTGATTCCCAAGCAACTGAGTGAAAACGGTCTTGATGAAACCGATGCGGTTTTTTCCAAAAATGCCCTCCGTGCCATTATTAAGCAGTATACCAGAGAGGCCGGTGTGAGAAATCTTGAGCGTGAGATTTCCTCGGTTCTCAGGAAAATTGCGACTTCGATTGTCCGGACTGATACCCGCAAAAAACGCCAGGTAACAGCCACCACTGTGGTCAAGTATCTGGGGCAGCCCAAATTCAGGGATTCTGCCCTTGAAAAGGAAGATAAAACCGGTATTGTGACCGGGCTTGCCTGGACCCAGGCCGGCGGCGAACTGCTTACCATAGAGGCTGTGACCATGCCAGGAAAGGGAAATGTCATGGTGACCGGCAAGCTTGGGGAGGTGATGAAGGAAAGTTCCCAGGCGGCGGTCTCCTATGTGCGCTCCAGAAGTGAAGAGCTTGGCATCAGGGAAGAGTTCTA
>PIVQ01000515.1 GCA_003354055.1 Desulfobacteraceae bacterium
GCACAGCAAAAGATACTGATAGACAACCGGCAAGAGGCGAAGCTTCCAACCCTGCCAATCCGTCAAAAGACAGAACAGATCTTAAACGCCTTGGGCTGTGATGCCCATGAAATCTCCATAGTCATCATGGATGATCCGGCGATCCGGGAGCTGAATTCAAACTTCAGAGGCATGGATAAACCCACTAACGTGCTGTCCTTTCCCATGCAGGAAGGTGAATTTTCTAACATTACCCCCGGGCTTCTGGGGGATGTGGTCATCTCCCTTGACACGGCGGAACAAGAAGCTGCTCAGGCCAAGATATCAATAGATGAGCGCATGTCCCAGCTATTGATCCACGGCATCCTTCACCTGCTGGGGTTTGACCATGAAGTTGATGACAATGAAGCAGACCGCATGGAAGAAAAAAGTCTTGAGCTGCTTGCCATCATAGAAAAAAACAGCGGCTTGTCCGCATTTTGAAACCGCTACGACAGTAAGATATATACGAGGAGGTCTACAAATGGCAGAATTAGCAGTAAACGTTGATCATGTGGCCACATTAAGACAGGCCAGGGGTGCCAGATATCCCGAACCTGTGGCAGCGGCTCTTGCTGCTGAAACAGCCGGCGCAGACGCCATTGTGGTCCATCTAAGAGAAGACCGCCGCCATATTCAGGAACGGGATGTCCGTCTGCTGCGCCAGGTGGTGAAAACCCGACTGATTCTGGAAATGGCAGCCACCAGTGAAATGCTGGGCATCGCTCTGGATATCAAACCGGACACCGTGACCCTGGTGCCGGAAAAGAGGGAGGAGTTGACCACCGAAGGCGGCCTGGATCTGATCACCCACCAGGCCCACATCCGGGAAGCCGTTTCCACCCTTAAAAATGCAGGCATCCAGGTCTGCATTTTCATTGATCCGGACCTGGATCAAATCAAAGTGGCCCACAAAATAGATGCAGATGCCATTGAAATCCACACCGGTGCCTTTTGTGATGCTGAAACTGAGTTTGAAAAACAAAAAGAATTTTCAAGAATTGTGGATGCGGCAAAAATCGGAACCAAATTAAAACTGAGGGTCAATGCGGGCCACGGGATCTGCTATAACTCAATCAATACATTTAAAGGCTTAAGTGAAATAGGCGAGTACAGCATTGGACACAGCATTGTGTCAAAGGCAGTTCTCACCGGAATGGACACCGCTGTCCGGGACATGCAGCAATTGATTAAAGCCCTTTGACATTACCCCATACTCTGCTATAGTAAATAATCAATATTCACCTTAGCAGAGTCATTCGACAATTATTACCATGCGCCAAGAAACGATTTTACTTATAGATGATGAAGTTACAATACGGGAAAGCCTTTCCTCTTATTTAAGTGATGAAGGGTACAGGGTTTTTACGGCTGAAGACGGCGATGTCGGTCTGGATATCTATTTTAGAGAAGAAATCGACATTGTACTCACCGACCTGAGAATGCCTGTTATGGACGGACTTGAAGTCATGACCACCATTCATCGGCATAATCCGGATGTGCCCATGGTGGTGGTATCCGGTGCAGGAAAAAAACAGGATGTGATCAAAGCCCTGCAGATGGGGGCAAAGGACTATATTACCAAGCCCATCACCGACCTGGACATGATTACCCATGTGATTGAAAAGGCCCTTGAAAACAGGTACCTGATCCGGGAAAACAAGCGGTATCGCCAACGTCTGGAAAAAAGTGAAGCAAGGTACCGGACCATCACCGAACAGATCGCTGAAGGGGTATTTACGGTGGATGCCGTAGAGAACCTGACCTTTGCCAATCCGGCATTTTGTAAAATGCTGGGGTATTCCCAGCCGGAACTTTGCACCATGAACCTGGTGGAGTTGGCCACCCGGGATAGTTTTACCGATATCACCCGAGAAACCCTCTCCTTGCAAAAAGGACTGATCAGCCGCTATGAAATCCAACTGGTCAACAAAAACGGCACCCAGGTACATGTAGAACTGGCCTGCAGCCCCATGTATGATGATTCAAGCCAGTACAACGGCGCCATTGCAGTTGCCAGGGACATCACCCAACTCATTGAACTGAGACAAAAATACCAGAAGTTCCTCAAACAGGAAAAAGGAAGCTCTAAAGATATTATATCCATCTGTGCCAGTTGTAAAAATGTCAGGGGAGATGATGAAAACTGGAAACAGGTGGAAGAATTTTTCAGCCATGTGGTTTTCTCCCACGGCATATGCCCCGACTGTTGCGAGAAGCTTTATCCGGACATTAATATCAACGATATTGACGATGAGGATCCGGAAACGATATAGAAAACCATCAACTCAGCAACCCGGCAACCCGGGCGGCCTGACTCACTCCGCAGCAATTGTTTGACTCCACAAGCCCGAATCCTTCCTTCATATCTTCAGGACCGTTGTCCACCAGCAATCCAAGTCCGGACCATTCCAGCAGATCTCTGTCATTGTAGTCGTTTCCCACAGATACCACCTTAGCTCGGCAAATATCAAGGTGCCTGGCAAGCCAGCCAATAGAGCTGCTTTTGGATACTTTCTTATGAAAGACCTCAACCCAGGCAGACCTGTGATCCAGAGGAGATGTGGCATGGATGACACTAAAGGTGTTCAGGTCAGATTGAATTTCGATCAGTTTTTCCTGATCTATGCCTCCGGGAACAATGGCCAAGACCTCTGTGGCATGATCATACAGGTCAGCCTCCTCTCTCAGGGGACAGCCAAAAGAGGGATACAGATCAATCCTGTGATGAAAATCAGGATTTTTATCCCGGCCGTTGATCTTGAACAGGAAGTGCGGGGTATCCGGGATAGACTTGTGGACCATATAATCAAACCCAAGACGGTCAAAATAGGTACATATCTCCCGAACATCCGCCTTTGGAATTGCATGGGAAAGCAGAAGGCGGTCACGGGTCAGAGAATAGATACCGGCACCGGTTGAAAAAACAAGATAATCCACGGGCAGCTGATCCCGGGTGAGTCCCATTTGATTCAGGGCCCGTTGAAATGAATACAGGCTTCTGCCCGTAGCAATGGCAGTGATGGTGTTATCCGCCCTAAGAAGGGACAGGGTTTGAAGATCCCGGTCGTGAATCTGCTTTGCATCCGTAAGCAGGGTTCCGTCAAAATCAGTTACAAATAAATTTTCATTCATAATTTTAGATGCACCGGGTATGCCGGACCGGGAACTCAGGAGGATACTGCATCCAGTACTCCTCGAACGGTCTCAAGTAAGATATCCATATCAAAGGGTTTTAACAACACCGTTGAAATCCCTTTATTTTCTGTAATCTCCGGAGTAATTCTGATGCCAGAACAGAGGATCACCGGAACCCCGGGCCTGATCTCGTGGATTTTTGCCACCATCACATCCCCGGTCATTCCGGGCATGGTGTAATCGGTGATCAGAAGGTCGTACCGGTCCGGATCCTTTTTAAACAGGGCCAGGGCACCAACAGGGCTTGTTTCAATATCCACCCGGTATCCGTAATCTTCGAGCATTTCCTTGCCCACCTCTGCCAGATAATCTTCATCATCGACAAACAGGATGGTTTCATGTCCTTCCATTACCGGTCCTCTCCTTTTTATTTTCCTGCAGTTTCCCCGACGCCTTTACTCGGGGGCAACGCCTTTACTCGGGGGCAACGCCTCTGCCCTGGGGCAGGTGACCAAAAGACCTCTTCCGTCCATATTCAGGTGATCGCACAACCGGGCCACCATTACCGGATCACAATAATCTCCCTCCCTGAGTGCCTCAAATGCCGGTTTGGAGATATCAAGCCCTGCCAACAGATCTTCCAGGCCATGCCCCATTTTCAAACAGGTGTCAACCACCGCCATCGTGGTCCGGCAAATATGGCATTCCCTGGCATAAAAGGTCTTGAATCCTGGATCTTTCAGCTTTTCCGTTTTCAAGTCCCTAAAAAATAGCATGGACCTGACTTTCAAGTTGATCCCGGGAAATCTTGTCCAGAAAACCATCCCTGTATCGGATGACCTGGTTAATGTACTTATCCGGAACCCTCTGGGTGGTCTTAAAAAACACATGGTAGAGTACGATGAAGCGCTCATAGCAGAAAAAATATAAAATTCTCACCCGGTCTTTTGCCAGGCTGAACCTGAGTTCATGGATGCCGTCGTGGAGAATATCCGCATAGGGTCTGGGTAAAATAGGTCCCTGGTCTTCAAGCAGTGATAATATCCTGAGCATCTTCACCTGGTGTGCCGGCTGACATTCGTTGATAAATTCAGTCACCGGACAGGCCTGTTCTGTTTCATCGCAAAAAAGAATTACCCATTTCTTCTGCATTATATTCCGTTCATCATCTATGTGAATTGATAGTAGCCTGCAGAATATCAGACTAGGCACCGGATTGAAAAGGGGTAAAAAACAAAATTCCCAAAAGCCTTGATAACCCGCCTCCGGAAAGAGTAGGATGCCCAGAATAAAAAAACTGGTGACCCCTGATTCAATAAAGGCATCCATGACACCCAGAAAAATCCTCATCATTTCAGACATAGAAGGCAGTTCCGAGTGCCGTACCCGGGCCTCTGCCAAATTTTTCGGCAAAGGCTGGCCCCGTGCCTGCCTGGGCATGACAAAAGATGTCAATGCAGTGGTCACGGCATTATTTGATGCCGGGGTACAGAGGATCAATATCCGGGATTTCCACAGAACCGCCTATAATATCATCCCCTCACTTGTCCACCCGAAAGCTGTCCTTGACCAGGGATACGCCACGGGCCCGGTACCGGGATTAGGCTCCCCAAACGGCTTTGACGGATTGATAATGATCGGTATGCATGCCCCGTCCGGATCTTCAGGATTCCTGCCCCATACCCTGACATCCAGAATTGCCCGGGTAACCATTAACGGGAAACTTTTGTCCGAGGCCCAGTTGTTTTCCGCTGCCCTGGCATCCTTTGGCATTCCGCCGTTGTATTTTTCCGGCTGTCCCGAAGCCTGCGCCCATACCCAAAAATTCATGCCGGATATCCATACGTTTGCCATTGATAAATTAGAACCGGGATTTCATGCCCCGACCTGGCGAAGACAATTGGCAGCAGCCTCGGTTAAGTCACTGAACTATAAAAACAGCAGGCCGTACAACCCTGAAGGCCCGTTTCAGGCCGTTGTAACCATGGCCCGGGGAAAGACTGTGGCCAGGACTCTGGCGCAGCGGTGGGGGTATAAATGCAAAGACCGGGACATTTATCTTGAAGTAAAAGATTATTCCACCCTTTTCAGGGAACTATCCAGGATGGCCTTCTTAACGCCTCTGGGAGAACAATTGATTCCCATTGCCCTGCCCCTGTATCACTTGATGGGAAGAGCGGGACTTGCATGGGTAAAAAAAAGCCCCTGTGTCCGGACAGAACTCCGGATAACACAGGGGCAACAATTCAATAGAAACGCCTGAGGAATCGTTACAAAATAACTTGATCTAAATACCCTGAAGGGCAGAAACTTGTTTCCAAAACCCCTTAAAAGACTGGGTATTTTGAAAACAAAAGATCAAGTAATTTTGGAGCCGATCC
>PIVQ01001309.1 GCA_003354055.1 Desulfobacteraceae bacterium
CCTGCAGAACCGGCCTACCATTACATGAGCCCGCCGCCTTATTTCGGTGGTGATGCCCTTACCCCGGTTGCGGGTGCCAATGCCATGACCTACTCATTCTTTCACTGGGGCCTGAGCGCCTGGTCCATCTACGCCATGCTCACCATTGCCCTGGGCCATGCCTGCTTCACCCAGAACCTGCCCTTAAAATTCTCCTCTGCCTTCTACTATGTAATCGGTGATAAAATTCACGGTATCTGGGGAAAAGTCCTGGATATATTTGCCGTTTTCGCCACTCTGGGCGGTCTTGCCACCACCACAGGTTTTGTGGCGCTCCAGCTGTCCGCCGGTTTGAAGTACCAGTACGGTCTGGCTCTGGGCGACGGATCCACCTATATGATTATCGGTGTACTCACCGCCATTTTCACAGTCTCGGTTTACACGGGCATTGAAAAGGGAGTTAAACTCATCGGTGATATAAACATGTGGGTATTTGTAGCGGTCTGGTTCTTTGTCCTTGTTTTCGGCCCCACAATATTCCTCATCAACCTGACCGCCAACTCCATCGGCCAGTACCTGCTTCACTTCATCCCCATGAGTCTGTTCACAGCTCCCGGATATGAAGGAAACTGGATCGGCTCCTGGACCGTGTTCTACTGGGCATGGTGGATGAGCTGGGCTCCCTTTGTAGCGGTATTTATCGCCCGGATATCCAAAGGCCGGACCATCCGCGAGACCGTTGCTGCCACCCTGATTCTTCCCACCCTTGGCAACTTCCTCTGGTATGGGGTGGTCGGCGGCGCAGGCATCCACTTTGACGTGACCAAGACCCTCAACGAACACGGGCTCGAA
This sequence comes from Desulfobacteraceae bacterium, assembly GCA_003354055.1. The sequence goes on from PIVQ01001309.1 coordinate 832, forward strand.
AGTGCCATTTTCGCCATTGCCCAGAACCTGCCCATGGAAGGTATTCTGTCCATTGCCCTGATCTTCCTCATCGGCACCTTTTTCCTGACCAGCGCCAATTCAGCAGCCATATCCCTGGCCATGTTTGTCTCCGGCGATGAGAACCCGGGAAGAAACCTTCGCGCCTTCTGGGGTATTGCCCTGGGTGCGGTAGCTGCCGTACTTGCCGGCGGCGGAAGCCTCAAGGCCATTCAGACCGCGTCCATAGCAACCGCCTTCCCTCTGATGTTCCTGCTCCTCCTGGTGCTTTACGGAACCTTTAAAGGGCTGAATCAGTATAAACGCGACCACGAAAACGAATAGATGACCCACCGGGAAGAGGGTTTACCCGCGTCCCGGCATATCACCCACATCGAAATAGAGGGCATAGCGCCTTCTAAAGGAGAAAAGACAATGTATGACCGCATGCAGGAACTGACTACCCAACAGATGGAAAAGATCCATGATGCTTCTATGGATCTGCTGAAAAATACCGGTGTTGCCTTTAACGACGAAG
>PIVQ01001310.1 GCA_003354055.1 Desulfobacteraceae bacterium
GCGCAGGAATTATTCGCTCAAACACTGCAATCCCAACAATCCGTGCTCGGCAAAGAACATCCGGATACGTTTTTGACGGGGTATAACCTGGCAGCAGCGTATCGTATCACGGGGCAGTATGAGAAGGCGAAATCCCTGATTAAAGCGATCCTGCCGTTAAGTACCGCCGCGCTGGGAACTGATCATCCCGATACGTTGACTTACACCCAGGGACTGGCGGATATTTACCGTGAAGAAGGGGCATTGGCCAGGGCGGAGACAATATACAAAGATGTATTACAAGCCCGCCGAAAGGCACTGGGCGACAGCCATCCGGCAGTATTGGGTACAATGAACAACCTGGCGGTATTGCTACTCCGGAAAGGCCGGCACGCCGAAGCTGAAGAGTTAATGCTGAAGGTGCTTAATGCGTATGAATCGCTGGTTGGTGAAAATCACCCGAAAACACTGACCGCATTAAACAACCTGGCTTTATTTTATCAAACCCAAGATATAAAAATAAAAGCGCAGCATCACTGGAAAAACAGTTTGCGAAGGTCCAATAAGTTTTTGGAACAGGTTTTATGGGGCGCCTCTGACAAAACCCGTCAAAGCTATTTAAAACAGCAAAATGCGTTTCGAAACAATCTGCTTTCTTTTTTGATAGCGAATAATACACCTGAAACAGCCAGAGAGGCCATGGTATTTTCGTTAAGCCGCAAAGGCTTATTGCTGCGGATTGCATCAAGCGTCAGGTCTGTTCTGCACTCCGTTGAAAATCCGCAATTAAAATCCGATGCACAGACATTGACTGCCAGAAGACAGCAATTCGCCAATTTGACCATCAGCCGTCGCAAGGGTTTGTCACATGGGCATTACCGCAAAAAACTTGATGCGCTGGGCACTGATATTGAGCGACTGGAAAGACGATTGGGCAGCCAGGTTGAGCGTCTCAACAGGCTTAACATACAAGTGTCACCTGATGCCGTTGTCGAAAAGCTGAATTCAGACCAGGTCTTAATCGACTTTTTAACCTTCACCCGGCTGGATGTGACATCATTAAAAATCAAGAAAGACTGGTTGGCGGCGCTGGTGGTCGACAGTACCAGCTCTCCTGAAATTCAGCTAGTCGATATAGGCCCCCTGCCCCCTATTCAAAAATTGATTTCGGCTTTTCGTAAGGCCATTACCGATCCGGAAAGCCTTGAAGAGGACGTTTACGACCTTGGCAGACAGCTTCATGATCTCATTTGGAAACCGCTTTTAACGTATACGAAAAAAAAGAAAGGCGTAATTTTAGTGCCGGATGGTGTATTGCATTTATTGCCGTTTGGCGCACTCATAAACAAAGAGGGAGACTATTTAATCCAGACCCTGGATTTCACC
>PIVQ01001311.1 GCA_003354055.1 Desulfobacteraceae bacterium
CTCATTCTGGATTAAAGGGAAATAATGACCGAAAACAAACCGGCACAAAAGCACAACGCCATAGAAAAAGCCCTTGAAATCATGCTCAAGTTCAGAGGGTCCAAACCCTCCTGGGGCATCAGAGAATTGTCCGGGGAGCTCGGCTTCAGCCCGGCTACGGTCCAGCGGATCCTTCAGACCCTTAAGTCCTATGATTTTATCCGCCAGGACCCCAAAACCCGGCAATATTACATCGGGAACATATTCTATAGGTTTCTGGAAAACCTGAACAATACCAACAACATCACCGGAACCGGCCGCAGGTTCATGGAGACTGTTGCCCAGGAGACCCAGGAAACCGTCCACCTGAACATTATCGAAGGCAGCCTACGCATCTGTATTGATGTCATTGAATCCCCCAAAGTACTCAAGGCAGGCATGCCCATCGGCAACCACTCGCCCCTGTACGCCGGGGCATCTGCCAAGTGCCTTCTGGCCTTTTCCTCTTCCGAATTCCAGGATGAGTATTTTAAAACCACCCAGATCAGTCCTTTAACCGGAAACACCATTGTGGACAAGGAACAGCTTATGGAAGAACTGGAGCGGATACGCCTTCAGGGATATGCGATGAGTCTTGGAGAACGAACTCCGGGCCTGGGCTCTTTAAGTGCTCCGGTATTTGACTACAAGGGGGGAATCCTTGCCAGTCTGAGCCTTGCCATACCGGAAATCCGCATCACCCAGCAGACCTATCTGTCCAATTGCATCGACATCCTGACCCGGGAGGCCACGGAATTTTCAAAGGCCATGGGTCTGAATATGCATGAGGATTAAAAAAGCTGATTAAACGAACCAAATTATAAACGAACCAAGTATCAACGAACAGGGAGAGAACACATGGATTTTAAATTGAGCACCGAGCTTACAATGCTCCAGAAAGAAGTCAGAAAATTTTGTAAAAAACAGATCGAGCCCTATGCAGACGAATGGGATGAGAAACATTATATGCCCATCAAAGAGGTGATGCGGCCCTTAGGCGAACTTGGGTATTTCGGTACGGTTATCCCGGAGGAATACGGGGGAGAGGACATGGGGTTCCTGGCAGCCATGATCGTGACCGAAGAGCTGGCCAAAGTGTCTTCCTCCCTCAGAGTTCAGGTAAACATGCAGGTTCTGGGATGTGCCTACACCATCTATAAATACGGCAACGAAGAGGTGCGCAAAAAATATGTGGAAAAACTGTGTACTGCCGAATACATCGGCGGTTTCGGCATCACCGAGCCGGATGCAGGATCCGATGTCATGGCCATGAGTTCCACAGCCGAAGACAAGGGAGACCACTGGCTGATCAACGGCTCCAAAACCTGGATCTCCAATGCAAATGT
>PIVQ01000516.1 GCA_003354055.1 Desulfobacteraceae bacterium
TATGGAGGACCTGAGGGACTGGGCCGCCACCGGATGTGTGGAAGTTACCCTGTCCGGCAAACACATGAGCCACACCGGCGCCACCTCCACGAATATGGTGGCCGGTCTTGAAATGGCCCTGAATAACGGATATCACCCTCTGATGGATTGGCACCTGGGGCCTGAAACCGGGTATCCTGAACAGGGGGACTTTCGCACCTTTGATGAATTCTTTGCAGCCTTTACCGCCCAGCAGCAGTTTATCATTGAAAAGACCATAGACCTCAACAACATGGCCGGCGAGGCCTATGCCTTTCTGCGGCCCACTCCCTTGCTGAGCACCGCCATTCAGGGCGCTGTTGACAATGCTCTGGATGTGACAAAGGGGGGCGCCAAGTACAATACATCGGGCACCTTTAATATCGGGCTTTCCGATGTGGTGGACTCCCTCATGGTCATAAAGACCCTGGTCTATGATACTAAGGCCGTGAGCTTTGCTGAACTGAAACAGGCCATTGACACCGACTTTGAACACCATCCGGCCCTTCATGCCATGGTCAGTAAAAAGGTGCCCAGGTTCGGTTCCGGCAGCGACGCGGCCGTTCAAATGGCAAACCGGGTGACCGGCATGATCCACGCCGCCTACAAATCCCGGAAAAACTTCAGGGGAGGCGACTATACCGTGGGCTTCTGGTCCGTGGCCCAGCATGTGGCATACGGTGCCCTGTCCGGCGCACTTCCTTCGGGCAGACTGGCCTTTACCCCGTTTACGCCGGGTGCCACCCCCCATCCCGGCGCCTCGAAAAGCTTCCTGGACAATATGCGGGATGTAGCCCGCCTGAATCCAAAGCACATGGACAACAACATTGCCTTTAACGTCAAGTTGGTGCCTTCGGACCGGGATTCCCGGGAAAAGACAGTGAAGACCATGGCGGCCTACGTTCAATCCTACTTTGATCAGGGCGGGATGCAGGTCCAGTTCAACATGGTGGATTCCCGGGTGCTCAGGGATGCCATGGCCCACCCGGAAAACTATAAAAACCTCCTGGTCCGCATATCCGGGTACAATGCCTATTTTGTGAACCTGAACCGGGAAATGCAACTGGAACTGGTCGAACGGGCGGAGTACGAGGTATGAAGACTTCCGATCCCCTGGTGCTTGAAATAAAGGGCAACTCCCTGGATGACGGCCCCGGCATCCGTTCGGTAATCTTTTTAAAAGGATGCCCCCTGTCCTGTGTCTGGTGTCATAACCCGGAGAGCAAAAGCCCCGGGACTGAAATCAGTTTTGATTCCGGACAATGCGTGGGCTGCCATACTTGCCTTAAGACCTGCACCGAAAAGGCCCTGTCGGACAAAAATCCCTTTTTCATTGACCGGGAAAAATGCACGCTCTGCTTTGACTGTGTCAGTAGCTGCCCCTCCGGCGCCCTGGAGCAGACAGGCAAAGCCATGGACATTGAAAAGATTATAGAAACCGTGACCCGGGACAAGCCCTTCTTTGATACCAGCGGGGGCGGGGTGACCTTTTCCGGCGGAGAACCGGCTTTGTTTACGGATTTTCTGGGCCGGGCAGCCAAAGCATTCAAGGGAAACGGGGTCCATGTCCTTGTGGAAACCTGCGGGCTGTTTGACGGCCGGAAATTTGCGGAATCGGTATACCCCCACCTGGACCTGATCTATTTTGACATCAAATTAGCGGACAGCCAGACCCATAAAAAATACTGCGGCAGGTCCAACGACACCATACTTGAAAATTTTCGCACCCTGTACCGCAGATCTCTTACCGGCGGCGTACCGTTGCTGCCCAGAATCCCTTTGATCCCGGAAATCACCGATACGAAAGAAAACCTTGAGGCCATCATCGCCCTGTTCAGGGAAGAGGGGGTGACCGAAACCCGGCTGCTGCCCTACCATCCCCTGTGGCAGGAGAAAAACCAAAAACTGGGAATAGAGTCGTCGTCTTCACCGGGGACGATGGACCAGAGTCTGGACCAATGGCTGGCTGGGGAACGGGTAGCTGAGTGTGAAAGCTTGTTTGAGCAGGCAGGTATTTTAACAGAATGATTCAAAGGCGGTAAAATTCCCCCCGGACTTTTATTTCTCTTTCCGGATGTGCTATGGTGTTCAAACCTTTTACAACCCCTTGTTCAGCTGGCGAAACCGTTCTGGAACGGAATGATGCCGGCAGGAGGTTTTTATGGATGCCATTGCCCCCTTAAACAGACTCTCCAGAGGCGGACTGATTGTCACGACCGCATCCGGCCAGGTGCAGTTCGGCGCCCCCCCGGAAACCATCAAAGATACCATTGAAAGCAAAGAAGGGGTCCCCAGGACCTTTATCCTGCCGCCTGATATGTTCAGCCTTGAGGCGGGTTTCTCCATGGCTGAACTGGAATTCCCCATTTATTATAATTTTTTTTTCAAGCAGCAGACCATCCGTGTCATCTGCACCGGAGAACAGAAGCAACGGGTGCTGACCGTCTTGAAAGAAGCCCTGTTCGGGCCAGAACACCTTGACTATGCAGATGAATTCATAAAGGGTACCAACACCCCGGGATATCCGAATCTGGCTGCGGAAATGATGAATTTTCGAACCATGCCGATTCAGGGCACGGTCAGACCCATGGAAATTAATGATGTGGTGGAATTTTATCTGGCCGAACCCGGAAATCCAATAGTTCTGGAGACCCTTGAAATTCAATTGGACGAGGATAACACATACACCCTGAAGGATCAGGGAGAGGCCAAGGCAGTTTTTAACGGCAGCCAGTCCCTGGTGCCTGCAAGAAAGACGGATTTCAGTTCCAATCAGGTCTTTCATCCCCCGCTATTCGGCATCACCACCCTGGGCTCAGGCCACGGATTTGCCCCAAATGCGATGACCTCGGGTATGATCATCTGGATCAATCGCAGAGGGATTATGGTGGACCCACCGGTGAATGCAGCAGTGGAACTGGTGCGCCTCGGTGTGTCTCCCAAGGTGCTGGACAGCATTATCCTGACCCACTGCCATGCAGACCATGATGCAGGAACCCTTCAAAAAATCATGCAGGAAGGCAACATCATCCTGTATACCACCCCGACCATATTCAACAGCTTTATCCGCAAATCCTCGGCCCTGACCGATATTCCGGCGGCACTTCTGGAGCAGGCAGTCCACTTTGTGCCTCTGACCATAGGCGCGCCCATGAATATCAACGGCGGTATGTTTCAGTTCAACTATTCCCTGCACTCCATCCCCACCATCTCCATCCAGGCCGGGTACGGCGGTAAAAAAATGATGTACAGTTCAGACACCCATAATGATCCGGCCTTTGCAGACCAGCTTTTTGAAAAAGGCGTGGTCAGTGAGAACCGCAGAGACTTTCTCAAAGACTTTCCCTGGCATATGGATATTATTTTTCATGAGGCAGGTATCCCGCCCCTGCATACCCCTATGTCGGTCCTGGTGAATTTGCCTGAAGAAGTCAGGGAACGGCTGTACCTTGTCCATGTCACCAACGATATGATACCCGAGGGCAGCGGTCTGAAAATGGCTCCCACCGGATTATCGGCAACTCTGAAACTTGATGTAGCCCCGCCCGAGTTCAGCAGGCCGGTTGAAATTCTGGGAACCTACATAGACCAGCCCCTGTTCCACAGCCTTCCCCCTGAAAAAACCATGGAATTCCTTTGCATTACCCAGACCCGTCACTGCAAGCCGGGTACGACCATCATCAAAAAAGGAAACCCTGGAGAGCACTTCTATATGATCATGACCGGCCAGATTGATATCAGCCTTGCAGGAGAAATTCTGACCAGTTATGGAAGGGGAGATTTCTTCGGGGAAAAATGTTTATTCTCAAATGCCCCGAGGACAGCAACCGCCATTACCAAAAGCGATGTCCGCCTCATTGTCATTGCGAAACAGGATATGCTGGCCTTTATCCGGAACACTTCTGTGGAAGAGACCCTTTTCCACCTCTCTTCAGTCCAGAACAAACAATTGAGGGACCGCCTGGATTTGAATCCCGTTTTCCGGAACCTGACGCCATCCCAGAAGACCCAGCTTTTCCAGATAATGACCCCTGCAGCAGGCCCGGGAGAGGACAACATGACAGTCATCCGCCAGGGAGAGCCCTCAGACGCCTGCTACTTTATTGCCAGGGGCCAGGTCCGTGTGACCCGGGACGGATCAGATATCACCACATTGGACGCGGGAGCCCTTTTCGGCACATGGATGATTTTTGATGAAACCGCACCGTCATCCTTTTCATTCATTTCAGATTCTGAGACCGGTCTTTTCCGGATGGACGGCCAGGACCTCACCGCATTTGTCAAAAACAACCCCGGTGTATTTTTAAAGTTATATAACCATGCCTATTAAAGATTATCAATTTGAAACCGGTATATACCGGCCGCCCAGCGAAGGGGGCAGCGACTCCCTGCTTGTGAGATTAACCCGGAACTGCCCCTGGAACCATTGTACCTTTTGCGCCATGTACAAGACGGAAAAATTTGCGCTCCGGCCTCTGGAAGAGATCAAATCAGACATCAATGCCATGGCCGATCTGGCCAATGATCTGAAAGCCGAATCTAAAAAACAGGGACACGGCGGACAGATCACACAGCAAGCCGTAATGGCTCTGTTTGAACGGTCGTCAAGCCTTAATCACCATCACGGAGCTGCCATGCTCATCCAATGGCTGATGGCAGGCGGGGGTACCGCCTTTCTTCAAGACGGCAATTCAATGATCATGCCGCCGAAGGATCTGATCGCAACCCTGACCCATTTAAAAACCACCTTTCCATCCATCCACAGGATCACCACCTATGCCCGGGCCAGGACCATAGCCCAGCGATCCCATGAAAATTTGAAAGCTATCAGGGCTGCAGGCCTGGACCGGGTCCACCTAGGAATGGAAACCGGGGATGACGACCTGTTGAAAAGTATTAAAAAAGGGGTCTCGGCAGACGGTCATATTGAAGGAGGGAAAAAAGCCATGGCAGCCGGATTCCAGGTATCTGAATACTGGATGCCGGGTCTTGGGGGCAAAGAAATGACTGACCAACATGCCCAAAATACAGCCCGGGTGCTCAATGCCGTCAATCCCCATTATATCCGTTCACGGCCTTTCAGACCCATTCCGGGCACCCCCATCCAGACCCAAGTCCACTCGGGAGACGTCACCCTGCTTACCCCGAAAGAGCAGCTCCTGGAACTCAAGCAGATGATCCAGACTCTGGAGGTGACCTCAAAGGTCTGTTTTGACCATGCCGGCAACCATTGGCGAACCGCCCGTGGTGATCTGGTCTTTACCCATGATTATGAGGGGTATCAATTCCCTGAAGAAAAAGGCAAGGTGCTGGAAAGGATCGAACGGGGCCTGGCCTTTGACCAGAAGCCCGGGGCATTTATCCACTTGTAACAAATGTATGGAATCAGGAATTCTCAATATGGATAGGTATGCCCAAAAAGCGAGAGCGGCGAGAACCGCTCGATCAGCGAGAGCAGCAGGTGGAGAACCTTCGGTTGGCCTTTTTTTATAGTAAGTGCTGCCG
>PIVQ01001312.1 GCA_003354055.1 Desulfobacteraceae bacterium
AATAGCAAAATAATCAACATGTGAATCCATTGTTTCTGCCAAATATGCAGGGTCATTAATAGGAAAAGGGTATGAGGCAAATACCTTTTTGTAGGTTTCTGCCAAAAAGGGTATATCCGCCTTATTGCACTTACGTAGAGAAAATCTCTTATCGAGAAGCTGCAAATTTTCTGTTTCATTTCGCTGTCGGACAATATCCATCACATTTTCTATATCAGAAACGTTAACCTCTGCCATTCGTTCAGCTTTTAAAAAAAAGTTCATAAATACAACTGCTTCTTTTCCTGAAAAAAAAGCCGGAATTAGAGCTTCCTCCACATAACCCGCTTTTGCAAATATAGCGACTAAGTGCTCCGGCACCTTCGCAAATATTTTTGAATAGTCGTTGTCCTTTGCCAAATCAATAAGGTCACGTGGGTAGGTCGTTGATGGATCTGATGCTAATTTGATTAAATATATACGATCATTACACTTGCCATGTTGAATTGTTCCACCTTTAAAAGTTTCAATGGTATCATGAGTCATTATTAATCAAGCCTTGTCATTCGGTCGTTTTCAGATGGGAAAAATGCCATAGTTTCATCATGCTTAGGAATCGTTACAAAATAACTTGATCTAAATACCCTGAAGGGCAGAAACTAGTTTCCAAAACCCCTTAAAAGACTGGGTATTTTGGAAACAAAAGATCAAGTAATTCTGGAGCCGATCCTTAGCCAATAGTTTTTTCTATTCCGACAGACCTGTATTCGGTTGCATCCTTCAATGAAGTAACGCGATGCTTTATCCGACCGGAAACGGTTTGGAATTTTGAGCTCCCAATCCGTATCAATGTTTAGAATTTGTGTAAAGACGTATTAAATTATATATGACCAAACACAATGAAATAAACAGTGATAGCCTTCATTCTGACTATGTTAAATTTTCCCCTGGACTTTTGCAAACCAGGATGAGATAATTCTACTTAACCTTCAAACTTAGTCTTTCTGATAAATTTTAGTTAAATCAAACTTTTTCATGTTTACCCCTTGCCAAGCAGGAAAAAACTGTTTAATGTTTTACCTAGGAATCGTTACAAAATAACTTGATCTAACTAGTTTCCAAAACCCCTTAAAAGACTGGGTATTTTGGAAACAAAAGATCAAGTAATTTTGGAGCCGATCCTTAAGACATAACCTTTGTTAACCGAGATACGAAGGGGTCTTACGCAATATTTTTTCTGTTTACTCTATTATATGAAAGGAGTCTGCTTATGAGAGACAAAGCAGTCAGACGTCACAATGAATTCAAGGTAAAACGGAAACTCACCAAACAATATAATAGTTGCATCGAAGGCCTTTCCAGTGATGCACGCCACGACATTGA
>PIVQ01000517.1 GCA_003354055.1 Desulfobacteraceae bacterium
TCGGCAACTATGGCTGCGTACAAGGTATTGAGTTTTTCTTGCTCCAGTATCTCGTGTTCCTTGAGCATGGTCTCTATCTCGTTTATATAATTTCTGTTTTCAAACCCGATTTCCAGGCGTTTTTTCAGTTTCGCGATTTCTTTATCCCGCTGGATAATTGCCTTCTGATGAACCGCCGTGCTCTTTTTTAACTCCTTATTCACGGTAAAAAGCTTGGTATTCTGGTCTTTGGCCAGTTTAAACAGCCGGTCGTTTTCCACGATCAGCTCGTATTGTTCAAGACCTGCCTTAACCGTTTCAATGAATTCTTTGTTGTTCCAGGGTTTGGCAATATACCTGTGGATGGATCCTTTGTTGACAGCCTGGGTCACGGCATCCACATCCGCATACCCGGTTAGAAGAAATCGCAAGGTGTCCTGCGCCGCTTCCTTGGCTTTTTCCAGGAATTCCGATCCGTTCATCCCGGGCATTCGCTGGTCCGAAATAATCAGGGAAAAGGGACTGCTGGCCGTTCGTATCCGGTCAAGTCCTGCCTCGCCGGAATCCATATACACATACTTGACACCTATCTGTTTCATGAGGCGCCCCACGGCCCGGCCTACCTGTTCCTCGTCGTCAACAATCAAAACAATGTGATTAAATTTTTCTGCCATCAGATCTCCATTTACAGGATAAATGGTGGTTACGGCGGTTACCGCCTAAGGATCGGCTCCAAAATTACTTGATCTTTTGTTTTCAAAATACCCAGTCCTTTAAGGGTTTTTGGAAACAATTTAGATCAAGTTATTTTGTAACGATTCCTAAGTTAAGGAATCTGTCTGGTTATACACGTTTACGAACTTCGGGCATTGCTAAAGTTGAATTAATGACCAAATTTTACTTGTTTCCGTATTTTTTCTCAAGCGTTTTTTTAGATGGCGAATTTGGAAGGCTTTAGTAAATTTTTCTTTTTTTCGATCACTAAGAAAAGAATACCCAAAATTTATGATTGAAATTCAGCTATCAATCTAATATATTTAATTCAATAGATATTTCAACCTATGTCTTTCTTCATATACACGGCGATGTCTATCGTCGCAATGGCCCGATACCGCAGTTGAGGAGATGAGATGAAATCAATTCCGCAAATCGCTGAAGCGCTGGATTTGTCGTCAACCACCATCCGGGAATATATCAAACGGTTTAATGAATTTTTTGCCGATCCGGTTGAGCACGAAGGCCTTAAGGAGTACCCGGATGAGACCCAGGACCTTGTTGCCCGCATTCACAAGTACTACACTAAAACCGAAATGACAAAGGAAGAGATCCGGGTAAAGCTGGGCGGTGGGCAAAAAGAAGAGGCCGGAGCAGCGCCTGGTGCAACCGTGGTTGCAGCTTCTCCGATGGATACCGAGCAGTTTCGGATGATAGGGGAAAAACTGGATCATCTGATAACCGTGATTGAAGCCCTGACAGAGTCAATTGTAAAGGCTGGGGGACTCGGGATTTCCAATGCACGAAATGCATACGCCGGCAATGAAAAGCTCAATCAGCTTACCAGCCAGCTCACCGATATCATTGATCTGAGCAAAAGCGGTGACGGGGAAAATCTTGAGAAAAATGTTCTGGATGCAGACGGTACCATTATTTTTTCTTTTGGCAAACTCAGCCCAAATGCAATAGAGTCCCTGAATTTTGCCAAGGCCCATAAAAAACCCTGGCTCCAGATTGATCTGGAAACCGAAAAGAATCCTGGATTATTGCTGCGCAAATGGCTGCATCAATTTGAGGTTAAAGTCGTGAACGTGGCAGGCAGAAGTGCGGCCAAGGTGCCGGGCTTAAAAAAATCAGTCAATGATATTTTAGCGCATATATTAAAGGAATAAATATGGGGATTGCATATGGCGCCTTTAGTATTGTCCTGGCCCTGGCCTTTACCCTGACGTGCTTCCGCCAGCAATTGCCCAAATGGTGGCCAGTTGTTGTCCTGGCCTTTCCCCTGGCAGCTATAGCTTTTGTGTTTAAATCGAAAAAGGGAAATCTTAAGGCCTGGCTTGCCCTGACTCTGGGCGGAGTAGTGGCTGCGGCAGGCATAGAAGTCTATCTGTATAAAGACTATAAGGAAAATAACAAGTATAGTCACCTGCCTCCTGTAGTCCGGGAGATGATCCTCCTGAACGAGGATGTGAAAAACTCCACCATTGCCCTCTTCCAGGCATCTGCAAAATTGGATAGCCTCGGGCTGGCTATTTCCAGAATCGGTGATCTGACTACCACCCTGGGACTTATTTCAAAGATGCGGGAGATGATTCAAGAGAACCGGGAGGATGTAGACCGGTTGGTGGGATATATAGAGGACCATGGCGACTATATTCAACGCCAGAATCTGGGATGGGCATTCTGGATTTCAAAATTTTACAAGGACCGGAATGTGATCCAGCATCATGATTCCAGGCTTCGGTACTTTGCAGCCTTTGAGGATATGCTTCAATATACCCATGATAATTTTGATAATATCATGGAGTTGCAGAGTTCGGCGCATATGGCAAATTATGATGCCTATTATATGAGATACCGGGGGGTGGCGGACATGCACAACCGGTATAATAAAAAAAGGATTGCTTTTCAGAAAGATTTTGTGCAAGAACATCCGGAAGTAATGCCCTTCTTACCCGGGGCACATCACCTTAAACCCTTTAATTTCTGGGATAAGTATTCATTCTAATCATGAGGTAAATCAAGATGTCTATCGACCCCATTCATTTCCAGGATCTTTCAGCCAAAAATTCTTCGGATGTTGTTCAGAGAACCAATGCGGTTTTTGATTCTTCGACCCGTCAATACACCCTTTCCGTATGGGGTCATGACTATGTTATTGATTCGGATCAGCAAACCGTCTCATCAACAGACGGATTCATACCGGCTCAACCGGATTATATGTCGTTGTTTATCGTTCATTATTTACTGGGCAGTACATTAGCTTTCCCGGCAGGAGAGTGGGTGTCTGAAAAGGATATTCCCGGCGGAGCAGCTTTCTTCAGAGGCCCCCATACCCTGCCCACCGGGGAAATCGTTAACACCTTCGGGGATGATCTGGATAGGTTTTCGAAAACCTGTTCAGACATTGGCGGAAGGTCTCTTGACATGGCGGATGCTGCCTTTGCCTTTGATATAAGGCCGAATATTCCCGTGGCTCTTTTATACTGGCAGGGTGACGAGGATTTCGGTGCTGAGGCAAAACTGCTCTTTGATCGCAGTATTTCTCAACACCTGGCTCTGGATATTGTATATGCCCTGGCCGTCATCGTCTGTAAAAGCCTGACTTGATCGTATAAAATTTTTTCATAAGGCGTGGCAATGATACCTGAAAATAAAATTGCTGCATTGACCCAAAAGGTCAAACTCCTTGAAGGCCGGCTGGCTGAAGAGCAGAGTATCGGCCATCGTCTCAAAGAGATGGTCAAAAGCCTGACAGCCCGGAATGGCTATCTGCTCACCCTTAACGATTTGACTACCGGTATGATCAACCGGATTGATCTTGATCAGCTTCTTGAAACTATTGTGAATCACGCCTGTACCCTGGCAAAAACAGATCATGGATTCATGCATCTTACAGATAAAAACACCGGAGAACTGGTGTTTGAGATCGGTGTAGGTGAGTTTGAGAAGGCCATCGGCATGAGGCTTGCGCCTGATGAGGGAATGGGCGGAGTTGCCATGTCGACCCGGGAAGCCTTCTGGGTGAAGGATTACAGCCAATGGGAGGGTCGCATTGAAAGTCCTGTATTCAGTGAACTGCGGGCCTGTATCGTACTTCCCTTGACGAACAGAACCGGCACCATTGGACTGGGGCGGTTCGGTAACGATTCTCTTAAGTTTTCCATGACCGAGGTGGCCATGCTCAGGCGGTTCTCCCACATGGCGTCCATCTGCATAGAAAATGCAAAATTATACCAGGATCTTGAAAGGGAACTGTCCCAGCGCAAACTTGCGGAGAAAACGCTTCGATTAAGTGAAGCGGAATTTTTTTCCATTTTTGACTCCATCCAGGTGGGGTTTTATAGGACCGACGGCCATGGTGGAGTGAGCATGGCCAACCCTGTGGCCGTTCGAATGATGGGGTATGACGATCCTGAGGAAGTCATCGGCATTTCCATGATCGATTTGTACAAAAATCCGGAAGACCGGCAGGTGCTTTTGGAAAAGATATTCACCGAAGGCAGGGTCTCAGCCTATGAAGTTGAGATGAGGAAAAAAGGCGGCCATATTATCAGTGTACTGGTCAATGCCCATGTCCGTCACAATGAGGTTGGCGAATTTATCGGCATCCAGGGCACGGTAGTGGATATCTCTCATCGTAAACAGGAGGAGACGGAAAATGTTCACTCCCAGAAGCTTGAAGCCATCGGCAGTCTTGCCGCCGGCATTGCCCATGAGATCAATACCCCCATTCAATATGTCACTGACAATACCCGGTTTTTACAGGATGCATTTGAAGATCTTGCAAAGGTGTTTGAGGCCGGAACATCAATGCTTGGGGCCATCAAACGTAACCCGGAAGCCGGGGCCGAAGGTCTGGCTTATGAAACAGCCGTGGAAGAGGCGGATCTGGATTATCTCAGGGAAGAAATCCCCCAGGCTGTTTCTCAGTCCCTTGGCGGCCTTTCCAGGGTGTCGGAGATTGTCAGCTCCATGAAGGAGTTTTCCCATTTCGGAAAAGATCAGAGGCAAGTGGCGGATATCAATCATATCCTTGACAACACCCTGACGGTTGCCAGAAATGAATGGCGGTATGTGGCGAAGGTTGAAAAAGACTTTCAGAAGGATTTGCCTGGGATTACATGTAATCCGGGTGAATTGGGGCAGGTGTTTTTAAATATTATTGTGAATGCCGGCCATGCCATACAAGACCTGAATAAGAACAGGGATGGGGATAAGGACAGCGTCAAAGGACGGATTACAATTCAGACGTTAACGATACCGACGGGCATCGAAGTCCGGATCTCAGACACCGGTGCAGGTATTCCCGAAGAGGCCCGGGATCAAATTTTCAATCCCTTTTTTACCACTAAGTCCGTGGGCAGGGGCAGCGGGCAGGGCCTTGCCATTGCCCACTCCGTGGTGACGGACCGGCATGGGGGCAAAATTTCATTTACCACCCAGACCGGTACCGCCGAGACTACAGGAACCGCCGGGCCTACTGGCACCACATTTATCATTCAATTGCCAGGAGAATCTTCGGAAGATTGACCCAATTGATTCTTTAGGCAATACCTTTTATAAGATCTTCCATGGTCACTCCCATCTGTTCCGGTTTGAAACAGTACTGCATATCCAGGAAGGAACGGCGTAATTCCTTAATCTGATCTTTTATATCCATGCCCTTGAGAATGCTGTCTGCCATGAGTCCTGCCAGGGTCTGGAAATCCTTTTCTTTCATACCGAACCTTGTCATCTCGGATACGCCCATGCGCAGTGCGCCGGAAGCGGTGAATCCTTCTTCTTCAGGGGTGGCCTGGTAGTTGACAATAATGTT
>PIVQ01000518.1 GCA_003354055.1 Desulfobacteraceae bacterium
GAGGGGGATTTTACCGTTAAGGTAAGGGAAAACCCCAGATTCATAGATCCGGAAAAATGTACGGCATGCGGGGAGTGCTCCGATGCCTGTCCCGTGGAACTGCCCAGTCAGTTTGACGAAGAACTCCGGGACAGAAAAGCGGCGTTTAAACTCTATCCCCAGGCCATGCCCAGCGCCTATTCTATTGAGAAAAAAGACAAGGCCCCCTGTAGGCTGACATGTCCGGCCGGACTCAACGTCCAGGGCTATGTCCAGATGGTTAAAGAGGGGAAGTTTAAAGAGTCTCTGGAAATTATCATGGAGCAGTTGCCTCTGCCGGGTGTGTTGGGCAGGGTCTGTCCCCATGAGTGTGAAGATGCCTGTCGCCGATGCCAGGTGGATGAGCCTGTGGCTATCCGGGACCTGAAACGGCTGGCTGCTGATAATTTCGACCCCAGGGAAGTTGAAATCCCCTGTGCGGAAAAGATCAATAAGAAGGTCGCCATCATCGGTTCCGGGCCCGCAGGGCTGTCCGCAGGTTACCATCTGGCCCGCCAGGGTGTGGATGCGACCATATTTGAGGCCCTGCCAAAGGCCGGCGGCATGCTAAGGGTCGGGATTCCCGATCACAGGTTGCCGCCCGAGGTCCTGGATAAGGATATCGAGGTCGTCACCAATCTGGGTGTTGAGCTTAAGCTCAATACCCGTCTGGGAAAAGATTTTACTATAGACAGTCTCCTGGCCGACGGCTTTGAGTCTGTTTTTTTAGGTCTGGGTGCCCATACCGGTATTGATTTGGGGATTCCGGGCGAAGATTTGGAAGGTGTCCGCCAGGGGGTTGATTTCCTCAAAGAACTCAACCTTACAGGTACGACTTTCGTCGGTAAAAAAGTGGGCATCATCGGCGGCGGTAACGTGGCCATTGATGTGGCAAGATCAGCCGTACGTCTGGGGGCCGAAGAGGTCACCATACTCTATCGCAGAACCCGCAAGGAAATGCCGGCCTGGGAAGAGGAAATCTGTGCTGCGGAAGACGAAGGCACAAAGATCACTTATCTGGCTGCACCCCAGGAAATCCTGGAGCAGGACGGAAAAGTATCCGCTGTCCGGGTAATCAAAATGGAACTGGGTGAACCGGATGCCTCTGGGCGTCGCCGCCCTGTGCCGGTGCCCGGCTCTGAATATGATATCGAGATTGATCAGCTTATCCCGGCAATCGGCCAGCGGCCGGATCTGACGGCATTGGAAGAACTGGCTGATATCAAAATCTCCAAATGGAATACCACAGAGGTCAATCCCCTGACCCTGGAAACGGACAAACCCGGTGTTTTTGCCGGTGGTGATGTCCAGACTGGTCCGGGTGTTGCGATCTCCGCCATAGCGGCCGGTATGGAAGCCGCGGAATCCATTGTCCGGTATCTCACCGGAAAAGATATGGAAGACGGCCGCGAGCTGCCCATGGTTGAAGAACCGGATTACAGGCCGGTTGATGAAAAATGGCCAATTGAAAACCGGTACAAAATGCCGGAACTGGCCGCGGCTGAACGGGTGGGCAATTTTAATGAGGTGGAACTCGGCTATGGGGTTGAAGAGGGGCTAAAAGAAGCCTCACGCTGCATTAACTGCGGATACTGCTCCGAATGTATGCAGTGCGTAGATGCCTGTCTGGCAGATGCGGTCAATCACAACATGCTGGGCAAGACCCACAATATCAATGTGGGCGCCATTATAATGGCACCGGGATTTGCACCGTTTGAACCTGACAATATGGTGACCTACTGCTACGGCCACAGCCCCAATATCATGACCTCCGTGGAGTTTGAGCGGGTGCTGTCTGCCTCAGGTCCCTATGCAGGGCACTTGGTAAGGCCGTCGGATAATAAAGAACCCAAAAAGATTGCCTGGCTCCAGTGCGTAGGGTCCAGGGATATTAATAAGGGAGACCACTCCTATTGTTCAGGGGTTTGCTGTATGTATGCAAACAAGCAGGCTATCATTGCCAAAGAGCATGCAGACTATGACCTGGACTGTGCCATTTTTTACATGGACATGAGGACCCATGGCAAGGAGTTTGATAAGTACAATATCAGGGCCCAGGACGACAACGGGGTCCGTCTTGTCAGATCCAGAATTCATTCGGTGTTCCCGGAACCCGGTGATAAATATCGTCTGGTCTATTCCAGCGAGGCCGGAAAATCCGTGGAAGAGATTTTTGACATTGTGGTCCTTTCCATAGGTCTTGCGCCTAACAAGGATGCCGTGGCTCTGGCGGATACGATGGGTATTGAGCTCAACGCCCACGGGTTTGCCGATACCACTAACCTGGCACCTGTGACAACCAGCCGGAAGGGAATCTTCGTCTGCGGTACCTTTCAGGAACCCAAGGATATCCCGGGGTCTGTCATGGAAGCCTCGGCAGCCGCTGCCACAGCCACCATGGCAATGAAAGATGCCCGGTGGTCCCAGACAAGGACCCGTGAGCTGCCGCCCGAGAGGGACTTTACAGGGCTGGCACCCAGAATCGGAGTCTTTGTCTGTAACTGCGGTATCAACATCGGCGGTATTGCTGATGTGCCTGCAGTCAGGGATTATGCCAAAACGCTGCCCTATGTGGTTCATGTGGAGGATAATCTGTTTACCTGCTCCCAGGATGCCCAGGATCATATGAAAGATGTGATTCAGGAAAATGAGATCAATCGGGTCGTCGTGGCCTCCTGTTCACCTAGGACCCATGAGCCTCTGTTCCAGGAAACCATACGGGATGCAGGCCTAAACAAATATCTATTTGAAATGGCCAATATCAGGGATCAGAACACCTGGGTTCACATGAACGAACCTGAAAAAGCTACGAATAAGGCCAAGGATCTGGTCCGCATGGCCGTGGCTAAGGCCGCCTTTGTGGAACCACTGCACCAGGTCGACCTGCCCATTAAAAAGTCTGTACTGGTGGTCGGCGGCGGTGTGGCCGGTATGGAGGCTGCGTTAGGAGCGGCGTCCCAGGGTATTGATGCTCATCTGGTGGAGCGTGCTCCGGTACTGGGCGGCATTGCCAATCATCTGAACACCACCTGGAAGGGAGAACCGGTCCGTGCCTATCTGGATCATTTGACCGAATCAATTAAATCCTCTGAAAATATAACCCTTCATATGGAATCCGAGGTCACAGCGACCACCGGGTCCATAGGTAATTTTATTACAACCATAACCAATGGCGCCGGCGAGTTTTCTGTGGAACACGGGGCTGCTATCATTGCCACCGGCGGTATGGAGTATAAACCGGATGAGTATCTCTACGGGGATCACCCTGATGTGCTCACCCATCTGGATATGGATGCTGCGCTTCGTGAAGAGGATGACAGGGTGGCGGCAGCCAAGTCGGTTGTTTTTGTTCAGTGCGTGGGATCCCGGAACGTGGAAAATCCCTATTGTTCCAAGGTATGCTGTACCCACAGCCTGAAATCGGCCATTTCCCTGAAAAAAATAGATCCCAGAAAACGGGTCTATGTGGCATACAGGGATATCCGGTCTTACGGGTTCAGGGAAGATCTCTACCAGAAGGCCCGTGAAATGGGTGTCCTCTTTATCCGATATGACCTGGAAAAGATGCCCAAGCTTAGAATAGACGGTGAAGGCCAACTGGAGTTCACGGTGATTGACCACGTCCTTCAGATGGAGGTTCTGGTGAATCCGGATCTGGTGGTACTGGCATCGGGTATTGTGCCCGGCGACAACAAACCCCTGTTCGAAAAGTTCAAAATTCCGGTCAACGCTGAAGGCTTCCTGGTGGAGGCCCATGCCAAGCTCCGGCCGGTGGATTTCGCCTCGGACGGTCTGTTTGTGGCAGGACTTGCCCATTATCCCAAGCCTCTGGAGGAGAGCATTGCCCAGGCAGGAGCTGCTGTGGCCCGTGCCATGACAATCCTGTCCCGTGATTCCCTCAAGGTCGGCGGTGTGGTGGCGGATGTGACCACTGAAAAATGTGCGGTCTGTCTGACCTGTGTCAGAACCTGCCCCTATTCTATCCCCTTTATCCATGAAGACGGATATGCCCAGATTGAAGCATCTGAATGTCATGGATGCGGGGCTTGTGTGGCGGAATGTCCGGGCAAGGCCATTAAGTTGAACCATTTTACAGACCAGCAGATCATTGCCAAAACCGATGCCCTGTTTGAGGAGGTGTCGTCATGATAAATCAACCCCGAAATGAAAATAGGGACAGGAAAACGGGAGGTGCCGTATGAGTCAGGATTTCGAACCGAGAATTGTTGCCTTCTGTTGCCAGTACTGAGCGTACGCAGCAGGGGACCTGGCAGGTTCCATGAGGCTTTCCTATCCTGCAGATATTAAGGTGATCCAGGTGCCGTGCACAGGGCGGGTGGATATCCTCCATCTGCTCAACGCCATCGAGGATGGGGCGGACGGTGTGTATGTGGCAGGGTGCCTTGAAGGGGAATGTCATTATCTGGAAGGCAATCTCAAGGCAAGACGGAAAGTTGAATATGTAAAAAAGACCCTGAAAGAACTGGGTATCGAGCCGGAACGGGTGGAGATGTACAATCTCTCCTCTGCCCAGGGGGCACGTTTTGCTGAAATTGCCAATGAAATGGCGGAAAAGATAAAGGCACTGGGCCCCACACCGGTTCAAGCCAATTCTGCGGCATAGAACGCTTAGCGTCGTCCGGCAGAAAATGAATACCAATTCTCCCGGATCCGGCCCACTCGGTGAGCCGGATCCGGGAACAAATAACGGAAGGTGACCAATGATAGTTGCTGATCGTAAATCCATTGAAGAAATATTAGGGATGGTGGAATACTGCAAAAAGGTGCTTGTCGTCGGTTGTAAAGGCTGTGTAACGGTCTGTAATACAGGCGGGCTCAAGGAGGTTGAGATTCTGGCCTCCACCATGAAGATTGCCCGGAAAAAGGCAGGCAATGAAATTGAGATTGACGAGCGGGTGCTGGAACGCCAGTGCGATACCGAATATGTCGCCCAGCTGGGGGAGGAAGTAAACGAATATGATGCCGTGGTTTCCATGGCCTGCGGGGTCGGCCCTCAGTTTTTATCTGAAATGTACAAAGAACAGACCTTTTTTCCGGCGGTAAACACCACGTTTTTCGGTGGGGCTACCCAGCACGGCGTCTGGGAAGAACGGTGTGCCGGTTGCGGTACCTGCGGTATACATATGTTCGGCGGTCTATGTCCGGTTGCCCGGTGTGCCAAAAGCCTGCTTCATGGCCCCTGCGGCGGATCCTCAAACGGTGCCTGTGAGATAAGTAAGGATACCGAATGCATCTGGGACTCCATTGTCAGAAAGAAAATGGAAGCCGGGCAATTGGAAGACCTTATGGGTGTCAAAGGTCTGAAAGACTGGCAGACGGCAAGGGACGGCGGCCCTAGAAAGAGTATAAGAGAAGAACTGGTTCAGGGAAACATATAAGGAGGTGAACAAAAATGAGTGAACTCAAATCAGGAAGTAACCTTGAAAAAGTCCTTGCGGCCGGTCATTTTGCATTCACAGGGGAATGCGGTCC
>PIVQ01000519.1 GCA_003354055.1 Desulfobacteraceae bacterium
ACACGGAAGTTAAGCGCCTTAGCGTCGATGGTACTGCATGGGAGACTGTGTGGGAGAGTAGAACGCCGCCGGATTATTCTTCAAAAAGCCCTATCACGATATTCGTGGTAGGGCTTTTTTTTTGCGAGAAGAGCTGAATCAGCGAGAAAAGTAAAAGAGGGCCATACAAGGGCCTTGCTGGGTAGCTAACCTCAAGATTCGATATCATTATTTTCTGAAACTATGTTAAGCTGATCATTTTTACAATGCTGTCCACCGACGCAAACTGGATACTGAAATCTTTCATCTCGTATATGCAAATTCCATCTACTGTAAGAGCACCATCAGCTGTGATCGTATATTGCTTATCTTGATCGCTGGTTTCTTTGATATGGGCCTGGATTTCAATGGTGTTGTTGGAAGGGATAATCTGCCCTCTGTATATCCACTGATGGGAATGGACTTCCGTCATTATCGGCTCGTAGTTATTCAGGTCGATATCATATTTTTTTATCAGGTAGAATCTGAGAAGTTGAAGGAAGGATTCCACACCTATTGAACCCGGACAAACCGGATCCTGGTAGAAATGAGCATGGAAAAACCACTCATCAGGATCGACTTGTTTAGAGGCTTTAATGCAGCCGCTTTGATATAATCCATCATCAAAGCTGAGATAGTCAATCGAATCGATCATTCTCAGAGCCTTTGAAGGCATCCCCGAATTTTGACTCAGGCTGATATCATCCGGTGTAATTGGTGAATCATTTTCAAAAGTTATCCTGGTTGATTCTGGAGCATTTTTTAGTTCAATCGATAGTTGGCTGTTGCGAATGCCGACCTGATTTGAAAGGGCCTTACCCGTGAAAAAACCGAAGGTGGTCGTTCCCCTGTATATCATTTGGCCTTGGTTCAATACCTGCACTTCAAAATCTTGAATGATCATACCACCTGCATGGGAAACATCTGTCATTCTGGCTCTCACAGCAAGCGTTCCAGAATTTTGGTAAACGTTCTTAATGAAATCAGCCTTTCCACCAAGGTTTCTGAAATGAAGGCGGTCATCGCTCTTTAATGCGGAGCCGGCATAGGCTGCTAGCCAGCCGCAGGGCTGAAGGGCAATTTCCAGGAGGATGCAGAATGGCATTGTATTGGTTCGGTTGGCGGTAAAATACCATTCATTCTCAGGGATTTCATACTCTGTTTCAATCCAGCCCCCGGATCGCATTTCCCATTGGGTGTGATCGGCAGTGATAACCCTGTCCATAAAGAAATAGGGGGGCCGTGGCAATCGTGCAATTTCCCTTTGTTTGTCAAAAATTTCATAGGGGGTGCCAAAGGCTTTTGAAGGATTGCCTTGGGCAAACGCCAGTATTTTATTTTTGTTAAAGAGTGGTTTTGCTTTAAATTTATCAAGTAACCCGGGATCAATTATGGCTTCAAATCCCATGACACTTGCGATTGGCGTATCTGTTTCATCTAAGAAGGTGAAATATCCCTGAACTTTATGCCGGGCTTCATGGTTAACCGTAAATATAATACGGATATTGCCTGTGTGTTGCCCATATGATGAGTACACCCTGAGGTTGGAAAAATAACTGGGCAGGCATACCTGGTGTCTTTTTTCGTATGTCCAGAGGATAACTGCCTGAAAGGCTGCATCCAACATCATCGGATCAATCGCCCAGCTTTTACTGTGGGGGGATGCATACCACTGGTTTGTATCCGGTGCCGGGCAGACCATCACCTCTATCCCCTTGGGCGACACACCGTTTATGGCTTTAATGCATTGAAGCCCTTTTCCATGAAATAAAACTTTTTCATAGGCTTCTTCAGCGGACATCCCATAGGGTTGTAAATCCATAAAAGCGGCGTCCGCCAGCACAGGAGGCTCAGGTATGTGGGTTCTCAGAAGGACAATGCCTTTGGCATGCACCGTTTCGATGCCACTATTATCCTGAGAGGTTAAAGTGGTAGGGGCAGATTCCATACCGCCTTCCGGTATGTTCTCAGCTAAATTGACCTGAACCGGCAATTCCTTGTCACCGGGTGTAATGCCTTTTAATAGGCGCATCTCATCCAGGCCGATGAACTTTAGATCCTGATTGTTTTTTTCGCCGGCATGTGCAAAAAGCTCTGCCATCAAGGCCAGGGGAACCACGGGTTCATGATTGATTTTATGATGGTTGATAATAGGGCTAGCTTTGGTACCCATTGTCTGGAGCAAAACTTTTTTCAAAGGTACTTTTTTCTTTGGGGTGGGGGAATTCAGGGCCGCACCGATTACCACCTCAATGCATTTTTTGTCAGGATTTCCCATTTCAATCAATAGCTGTTCAGCACCTGATTTTAAGGGGATTAATTCAATCCCACGCTTGGAGAATTCTTTTTTCAGTCCAACGTTGACCATTCCGCCGGCCCATGGGCCCCAATTTATGGATGTGCACCTGCATTGTGGGTTCGCATTGGCATGGGCCTGGGCCTTTTTGTTCAGCACTTCATTGGCCATGGCATAATCACATTGTCCCTTGTTCCCGAATCTGGCGGCAACCGAAGAAAATAGCACCAGGTATTTTAAGGGATGAGATTTGCCTGCTTCAAGGATGGCCTCAAGTCCCTTGACCTTTGTTTCAAATACCCGTTTGAATTGTTCCGGTGTTTTTTCGGCGATTAGTTTGTCTTGCAGCACACCGGCACCGTGGATGACAGCGGAAACCGGTCCGATGGTATTTCGGATAATATTGAAAATCTTAGTTACCTGAACGGCGTCCCTGATATCCGCTGAAAGGTATTTGGTCTGGGACGCATGTTCGGCAATGCGGTTGATATTTTTCTGGATACTCCGGTTGGAAAGAATGGCCTGGTAGCGCTTTTGAATGTCGGAAGGAGTCGCCTTTTTATCTTTATACTCTTGGGTAAGTATGGCTTTTTTCATTTCACCGGGATCGGTTAAGTCCTGCAACCATTCAGGTTCCTGAAAAGGGGCAGGGGAGCGGCCCAGAAGAACGATACGGGGAGAACAGGCTTTGGCCAAATGTAATGCACATTCGGCAGTGACTCCTTTGGCACCTCCGGTAATCACCACTACATCATCAGCGCCCAACTGGATTATTTCCAGCTCGATATGTTTGGGCTCAAGGACAGGAATGACGCATTGGTCACCGTTAAGCCCCATCTCAACAGCTCCCTGGGTCATCATCAAGGCAACTGCATTTTCAGCATTCTTTTTGACCTGATTCGGATCTCCCGGCATGTCCAGCGCTCTGCACAATACATTTTTCCACTCGATATCAGCCGTTTTTGTCAATCCGGCCAAACCGCCGTATACAGGGCTTGTCTTGGGATTTATACTGTTGAATCCGAAATCGCCGCCGGAAAAAGTTATAGTGGTGAAAAACGCTCCTTCCTCCTGGGTCGATTGAATGAGGTGGCTCGCATTTTTACTGGCAAGGGCAAAGGCTGCGAATAAAAAATCTTGAGCAGCTGAGTCATCCGAAGCGTCGGTTGCATCTGGAATGATCACGATGCCGGCAGCATCAGCCAGGTTTGGAATCGTTCCCTGGCTGATATCAATAAGGCTTGCCTGGTATCCCAGATTCTTGAATTCTGCTTTAAAACAATCTGCAATCCCTGACTTATCCCGGGTCAGATATATTGTTTTATTCGAGGGGATATCAATTTTTGCCCCATTGTAGAACCGGATCTGGTTAGTCGGGTAGTATTTTAAGACAATCTCCTGTCTTAAAATACGGTTTGATGCAGGTGCAGGTTCAATGTTACCTGCCGGTTCCTTTATCCGGTCATGCGAAGTTTTTTTTTATCGGTTTTAGTTGAAACCGTTTGTTGTTGTGGCGCAAGAAACCGGACAATGTCCTGTATATTTTTTAAGGTCCCCATTTTATCGGGTGATATGGTGCTGATATCCGGCAGTTCCTGTTCCAGCCTTGAAAGGATTTCCACCCGTTTAATTGAGTCAATGCCTAAATCTGACTCCAGGTTCATCTCAGGTTCCAGCATTTCCACCGGAAATCCGGTGAGTTCACTGATGATGTTGACTAAAATATTGAAGGTTTTACTTGAGTCCGGTGTTTTGGCCGCAGTCTTCTCTTCGGAAGATTCTGAAATGGATTCTGCTTCCGATACGGCCGTTCCATTGGCCGGTGCCATGGCCTGACAGATATCACCGAGCGTACGTACAGAGGATAGGTGGTCTGTGGACAAGCAGTCTCCATCCGGGATTGCTTTTTCAAGCTCTGAAATGATCTCCACCTTTTTAATAGAATCAATACCCAGATCTGACTCAATATCCATTTCAGGTTCCAGCATTTCTTCAGGGAATCCGGTTAATCGGCTGACAACTTCAAAAAGGACTGCCCTGACAGAGGAGTCTGATGGCTGTGCCACTGGCTGTTTCGCTTCAACAACAGGTTCCGGCTGGACGGTTTTCACTGGGGAGGCGACCTGGGCGTCTACTCTGGTTGGCTGAGGAACCGGTGGTGTCACATCTTGTACAGGTATTGTTTGAGGTCTCGTGGGCGTTACTGCTGTTACCGGAGGCTGAACTACGGCTGGTTGTGAAACCGGGACTACCTGTGTCGGTGGCTCAGGGACAATGGCCTGGGCTACCGGAGCGCTGTACACAAGGGGCATGGTTGACTTTTGCACTGGAAATTCCCGGGTCTGCGCCATGATGCCTGCCAGGGTTTGACTGGCCTGGGCCTGGGTTTCCAAAAACTTCTCATGAGCCCTCGCAGTCTGTGCCTGAAGGTGCTGCATTGCCTCAAGTCCTTTTTGAACCAAATGAATGTTAACCGGATACGTTTTGGTGTCATTGGTTTGTATCTGAGAATTTTTTGGAGAAGGTGTCATGGTAACCCCTTTTTTTTCTAATTCTTGTTTGCCGAATTGATCCTCACCGTGATCAATCCCCTTATGAATTGGAGTGCAAGCATGTGTCTCACAGATGGCTTCGTTTTGTTTCATCGGCGTGTATAATCGAGTTGGTAAAGACTCCGGTACCAGAGCCTGTGCAACCTGATTCGGTTGGACCTCATTGATCTGAACCCGGGGGATATCTTTGGGAGCAGGTTTGGGATTCGCACCGTTGAGCATCACTTTCATTTTCATTTGAGTAGGACGGACTGCCGGATCTTCCCATTGGCTCAGATCAATGGAAAATCCATTTGCTGCAATGGTGCACAGGCTTACACCCAGATCATAAACTCCGGATTGATTACCGGAATAATCATCAAGGGTACAGGTCTGAATGGACCGGCCATTTAAAATTGATTTGATTAACCCCGTGAGTACGGACTTGGGTCCCACTTCAACAAATGTGGAAATCCCTTTTTTATACATTGTTTCAATGTTGTCAATAAAGTTCACCGGGTGCATCAGCTGATTGCCGAGAAGTGCTTTTATCTCTTTTACTTTTTGAGGGTACAATTTGCCGGTTGTATTGGACAGAACCCCAATGTCGGTTGGGGAAAGACTCTCTTTGCTCACGCAGGATTTGAACGGGGTGGCGGCTTTT
>PIVQ01000520.1 GCA_003354055.1 Desulfobacteraceae bacterium
TGTTCCACCAATATAATAATTAGTAGAAGTATTAATACCACCAACAACATCCAATGGATGTGATGGAGTATTTGTAGCAATACCTACACGAGTAGTAGATACATCAATATAAAATGTGTCACTATTAACAGCAAAATCATTATTACCAAAAACAATTGTTCCATTATTTTCAGAGATAGTAGCATCACCAATATGGAGAGTTCCACTTGATAAGAAAAGTTCTTTAAACCGAATGGTGGTAGTTCCTAAAGAGAATTGATTATCTAATGATGGTATAATATCACCAGAAACACCAATAGTTCCAATCACATCTAATGTATTGGTAAAAATTTCTTTAAACCGAACAGTGGTAGTTCCTAAAGAGAATTGATTATCTAATAATGGTAAAATATTACCAGAAACACCAATAGTTCCTATAACATCTAATTTATTGGTAGGATTAGTAATACCAATACCAATACCACCAGAAAGAACTGAATAAGTATTAACACCTTCACCAATCCAAAGATTACTTAAACCACCATTACCACCACTGATACCAGCAACAAATATATTACCAGTGACAAAATAATCACCTTGTGTTCTAGTATTACTAAAGATATCTAAACCATATTGAGGGTCAGTTGTTCCAAAACCAATATTACCATTATTTCTAATTGTTACTAATTCGGTATCATTTTTACTAATATGAAATCCGAAATCTGGATCTACATTTGAAAGACCAGATACACCAGCAGATAGATTCCAACTATCGCCACCAGTAAGTCCTAAACTAATAGTAGAATGAGCTGTAACACCAGTATTTAAACTTCGTATTTTCATAATAGGATTTTGTTGATGAATATCAACTGCTGTTAAACCATCTATACCACTTAATTTCATAATATCAATGTTATTATTTGTAAATTTTGTTTTATTAGAATCAGATAGATCCCGATATATCATATGGTGGGTAGTTGCACCAAGTTTGTAACTGGGGTTCGTCATAATAAATATTGTATATAATTATATTATATTTATTATATATTTAATTAATTATATTTTAAATATAACTTTTTTATTTTTTCTTTTGCCTCATTTGTATGTTATTAATCTCTTACTAAAAACCCATCTGTAAAATCATATTCATCTTCGTCTAAATTACTATCTTCTTCATCACAAGAATCAAATCCACCAAATATATAATCATAGAACTCTTCATAATCTTCTAATGGAAAATCAACTAATTCATCATCTTCTCTTAATAAAACAAGTAAGTCACCATAAAATAATTCAGTATCAATAGGTTCAGGTAATTCATGTCTATTAATTTGTTTTTCTTTTCCGTTAGTCCAACCATAAACAATCACTTTAAGATTTTCATAAGTAAAAATATGTAATTGTTCAATAGCATTTTTACCTTTATTTTCAACAGAATCTTCTAATCTTAATGGATTAATATCTACAGTTTTTAAATCATTTCTCTTAGTAATTAAAGTAGCTTTTACAGACATTCTATATTATATATTATATATTTATATTCAATTTTAAAAAAATCTTTTATTTTTTGTCTCACATTATCACTGAATTAAACAATTCGGATACGGTTTTGCTCCTGTTCCTTCATCTTGCTTTATTTCACATTTTCCCTCGTGCCATCCAACTGTTTTACAATTATAAAAGTCTAATAAATTAATTGTGTCTTTTGGTAAATATTTTTTTTTTACATTTTCATCTACATACCAATGAAATTTACATTTGATTTTATCTCGGAATTCTCTTACAAACTCAACCGGTAAATCTCCTTCATATGTATAATCAAGTATACCACTACCAATATTTGTCCAATTCAGTCTATCTTTAAATTCTCTTACAAAATTAATTGGTAAATTTTCTATTCTTGCATAATCAAGAATACCACTACCAATATTTTCCCAATTGAATTTATCTTGGAATTCTCTTACAAACTCAATCGGTAAAGTTTCTATTTTTATATTTTCATATATTCTATCATCAATATAATCCCATTTCAGTCTATCTTTAAATTCTCTTACAAACTCAATTGGTAAATCTAATATTTTGGTATAATCACCACCACTACCAATTTTCATCCAATTGAATTTATCTTGGAATTCTCTTACAAACTCAATCGGTAAATTTTCTATTCTTACAGAATTGCGAATATCCAGACGTCTAAAAAAGAAAAACTCGTAAAGTGTGGCTGGATTTAAATTCTTAATAATAATATTATAAATTTCCATAATATTTAATGTAAAATTATAAGTATTAGAAAAATATTGATTGATATTATTTAATTCATCATTTAATTCATTAGATATATTATAATTATGATTAAAATGCTTAGCACAAATATTATTTTTAGTATAATTAATAATATAATCAATAGCAATGGTATAATTTTCAGCAGAAAGTTTATAATCCATAATAATATCTTCAAGTTCTTTTGGCAAAAAGTCCATAATAATTATTATTTATATTATTAAATTCTTAAATCATTATAATTTAAAACCAAAAATTAGAATGACAATTAGAACAAATTACATTTAAGTTATAACAATTATTAAGATACTTAACTTCATAAACATTATTATTAGTTTTTTTACATTTAGGACATTTACATTGTTTACGTGGTAAAGTCATATCATCTACCTTATATTTATTCATATATGTATTATCATCACTCTTTTTATCCTCAAAATTATATCTTTTAAACGATATTTTATTATTTCTACATTCTTTTTGAAAATCACAACCTTTACAGTAATAATATAATTTTCTTTGATCATTTACTTTTTGTTCTTTTAAAAATAAATAGTTCTTACAATTATCACAGAACTGCATATTTGATATATTAATTTAAAATATTTATTTAAATCAATTTTAAAAATCTTTGGTATATATATATAACAAAATGACATATCATTGTTATCTAATACCTTATACAATAAGAAATAAAAAAATATATGTATTGATTGGTAGAAAGTTATGTTATAGTTCAAAGGATGGATTTATACATAATAATCCAGGTCAATTAGTATTTATAGGAGGTCATTGTAAAAGATCTTCAAAAGATGATAAATTAATAAAATCATCAATCAGAGAGTTTGTAGAAGAAACTGGAAATTATATTAATAGAAGTAATATAGCATTAAAAAGATATAATGATTTTTCAGTCTCATTTTATCGTATATCAGGCGAAAGAGAATATAATTTCTTTAAAAATATAGGTTCAAGAGCTCATGAAAAATATAAAGAATTAAAAGATTTACATTGGGTAAATATTAATAAAGCAATAGAAATAATGGAACCAAAAAACAAGAAAAATTTACCTTGTAGTAATAAACTAAATTCAGCAGTTCATCAATATATTAAAGATTGGAGTAGAAATAATTGGAAATTGAAAGTAGAAATGAAAAACTTTAAAAAATATGCTGAAGGAAAATTAAGAACACAATTATCTTCATCACAACTTAATAATTTAAGAGAAGAAATAAGAAAAAACTTAGGTAAAAGTAAAAATTATAATTTATTAGTAAATTATCTTATAAAAGAGTTCAATAAACGCTCTTATACAGATTGGTATGCTAAATCTGCTGTTCATTTAGTAAAAAATATTAATAAAATAAATAATTATATTGATAGTAATCATCAAAAACGAATCCGAATACCATTAAAATCAAAATCAAAAACTCCACCAAAAGCAATAAGACCAAAAGCAATAAGACCAGTAAAAAAATCAAAATCACCTACTAAAAAAACACCACAAAAAAAGAAATTTCAAGTTCGGCGTGTTGCTATAAAACAATCACCACAAAAGAAAACAAATAATCAAAGAGGGAGATTTGAAAGATGGTAATTAATCATCATCTAAAATCATTAAACTTCCCATCATTTTCATTAAGTCATCATCTAATCCATCAAGATTTTCTTCTTTCTTTACTTTTTTAATTTTCTTTACTTTTTTAATTTTCTTTACTTTTTTAATTTTCTTCACTTTTTTAATTTTCTTTTTAAGAGGTTTTACTTTTTTCTTCTTAATAAGTTTCTTAACTTTTTTAACTTCTTTTGGTTTTTCTTCATCATCACTACTGTCTAATATAAAACATTGATCTATTTTTTCTTCTATTTTTGGTTCTTCAGCAAATAAATCAGTCATATCCATTGATTTTCTTGTATCATATTTTGCTGCATATTGTTTCTTACTTAAATACTTATCTGTTCCATTTTTTCTTGCATCTTCAACTAAAATCCAAGCATCATATAATCTTTGAGTAATATTATTATCTTTCCACCATTGTCTATCTCGTTTTACAACATTTAATGAACTTAATTCTAATTTCCAATAATCAATATATAAAATAATTCCTTTCTTTTTAAACTCGTCTTGTTTTTCATTTAACCATTGGAATTGTCCTTTTGTATCTAATGTAAATGGAGGATATACCCATTTTTTCTCTCCCCATTTAGTTCCATTATCTACGATATAAGTTCCAATTAAACCTTTTTCCAATCCATATGATGTTCTTCTATCTCTTGGTAATGTAATGAAATCTATATCTACTCTTTTTGGAATAATATCTAAATATTCTACTTCATTTGGAATATACACATCATCTTTATAGTCTTGATAATTATTATATTCTTCAATATTACATTCAAAGAAATCACAAATATCTAAATCACATACTTCTAATTGAACTTGCATTTGAACGGCATATACAGTTTTAATTTTTCCATTAATTTTTCTACCACTTGGACACTTAATTTCAAGCATTCTACCATCAGTAGTAATACCATCTGGAGAAGCACCTAAGCAAGTAATAGTAGGATGTTGAATTAAACCAAACTCCCATACATCTTTATTATATCTTGCTTCATAAATACCGATAGCAATATCCTCATATTTACAACCCCATTCAGTATATTTATTACCAGTGAATTTAGGCCCTTGACCACATTTTTTTAAAATAACTTTATTAACATTACCAGCAAATCTACCTTTTTTATCAAAACCACAAATATCACAAACATCTGCCGAAGCAGTGAACATTGTTTTTCTCATATCATACCATTCAGTAGTTCGTTGTTCTGGTTGAAAAAGAGATTTTAAATGTTCTACTTTTTGTCTCATTAATTTATTTTCCATTTCTTCAATTGAAAGTTTTTGTTGCTCTGTAATTTCTTTCATTACTTTAAAAGTATCAATAGTTTTTCTATAATGATTAAAATTATCAACTATGCTTTTACTTTCATTTTCCTCTACTATTTTATTAATTACTGAAATAACAGAAGAATATATAGAAGTATATTCAATATTGTTATTAACTTGATATAATATATTAAAAACTTGATTAGTTATTAAATTAATATCATTATTATTTAAATCAGTAGTATCAATTTCTAAATTATTAATAATTTCTTTTACTTGTTCCATTGTAAAGTTAAATATAATACTATATTCAATTTTACTTTTTATATTAATTTTTAACTCCAATGCAAATTCATAT
>PIVQ01001313.1 GCA_003354055.1 Desulfobacteraceae bacterium
CGGCAGGGGATGGAATAGTAAAGAAATTTTTCTCTTTCTTCTGTTTTATACAGACCGTAAAATAATTGGTGTTGCCCTTGCCTGGCAAACGCCAATATCCGTTTGATCGGCATCATCAAAGGTTCATGGGTATCTTCGGGCATATTCTGCCAGATTGCTTTTAGAATGTCGTGGGCATAGCCCCCTGTTAACTGGTCATTTTCGCATATATACAGAGGGCTGAAACAGATATAGGGCCAGGTTATTTTTTCTGCAAATGCCCTTTGGGAGAACAGGCTTATTCCCAATACCATAATGATGACAAAAAAGATTTTTCTGTTCATTGCATGGCTTTCTTTTCGGTTCGGGTACATGTTGCTGTGATGGATTATCTTTCCCCTAAAAGAGAGTATAGTATCTGATTTTAAAGGGTCTAAGTCAAGAGATAGGGTTAATAGGGGTTAATTTGTTTCCGGGTTTATGATATAGGAAGCTGAACTAAAACTGCAAACCGGTAAATTTTTATGAGATACAATATAGCAATCAACGGATATGGCAGGATCGGGCGATGTGTTGCCAGGGCCCTGTATGAATCATCCCGGTTCCGGGGAAAACTGAATCTTACGGCCATTAATGAAACCGCCAAGCCCGGTATCATATATCATTTAACTCGGTTTGATTCCACCCATGGCCGTTTTCCCATGGAGATCAAAAAAGAGGGTAGCGGACTTCGGATCGGAGATGATTTTATTCATCTGTTCCAGGAAAAAAATATTGTTAATCTGCCGTGGAAAGATCTGGATGTGGATGTGGTCTTGGATTGCACAGGGCATTATAATGACAGGGAGGCTGCTGAACTCCATTTGCTTTCCGGTGCAGGTAAAGTGATCTATTCCCATCCGGCCAAGGACGAGATGGATGCCACAATTGTTTTTGGTGTGAACCAGCATACATTGAAATCCGACCATACCGTTATTTCCAATGCCTCCTGCACCACCAATTGTCTGATTCCAATTATAGACGTTATTGACGGGGAACTGGGTATCAATAGCGGGGGGGTTACCACAATCCATTCGGCCATGCATGACCAGCCGGTGATTGATGCCTATAATACGGATCTGAGAAAAACACGGTCTGCCCTTCAATCCATTATCCCGGTGAGCACTTCCCTGGAAAGGGGAATCGGAAGGATTTTGCCACATCTGGAGGGAAAATTTGAAACCCTGGCCATCCGCGTCCCCACGACCAATGTTTCCATCATGGATATTACCCTGGCGGTGAATACGGATACGGATCCGGTTGCGGTAAATAAAATGCTGACCCTGGCCGCGGCATCCGGATTAAGAGGCATCTTAGGGGTGTGTGATGAAGAATTGGTTT
>PIVQ01001314.1 GCA_003354055.1 Desulfobacteraceae bacterium
CAGGCAAAGGAACAGGATGCGGCTGGATCCTGATCGGAACAGATGCCAGGTGATGGCAGCTATAAAAAGGGGAAACAGCCAGGGAAAATACCCCAGATGGATTTCCAGGGCAAACCAGATGCTTCCCAGGGTTGTGACTAACAGCATGAGGGCCGTGCTTTTGAGGAGCAGGGCCAGGGGAAGGACACCCAGAGCCCAGACAAGGGTTCCATCCGGGAAATGCTCCCCAAGATGGTAGATCTGGGCAATGAGCATGATGGAGGCCCCATAGAACAGTGAGCTAAGAAAGAAAAAACCAATGCCTGCAACGTCCTTACCCTGGCGGGTTTTTATCAGGCCGGCCAGATGGGTGGCCAGGGTGATGGTGATAAGCCCCCCCATGCGTACCGCCCTCGGAATTTCGTCCCAGTTGGCGCTGACAAGGGTAATCAGGGCCAGACCGATGAAGAGATATCCCAGAAGAATTAATATCCAGTATCCTCTGGACCGCTGATCCATGTCGTAGAAGTCAATACCGTAGATTTCGCAGATTCCTGCGGCCTGGTCCGGGGTGATGAGCTGTTTTTCCACCCAGGTCCTGCTTTCCATGGCCAGATCATGTTTTAAGAGTCGAATCAGCCCCATTGTTGGTTTCCTGTTCGTCTATAGGTTAATACGCTGCGGGTTTTCCCCGGCTTTTTTTCAGGCCTGTGCTGTTTATATGAAACTCCCGATATACCAGGAGAGAGTTTCAATCTTTGTTGTGGGCGGAACCAAGAGTAAATTCCCTGGTCGGCCCATGGCGGTTATTTCAAATTAACCCGGTACAGGGGATCTCCCAGCAACACCATCTTCCAGGATAAAAAGGGAAGACTGACATAATAGGCCTCTGCCAGGGTCAGATACCCCTCGGTGAGCAGGTTGAAAAAGATTTGCGGTACGGGAAAAGCCTGGATATAAGGCTCTCCCGTAGGTCCGATAGTGGCGGCTGCCCCCTTTTCAAGCATCCGTTTGCACCAGGTGTTCCCATCCCCCCTCAGGGTCGTGCATTCGCTGCTTGCCATGTGGTAGCCCACCGCCCCCTTGGCCCAGTCAAAGGCATCAATATAATTGGCCAGACTGTACCATCCGCAGTAGAGGGCGGCATCAGGAGCCTGGCCTTTCTGGAACAGATCCTGTGTCTGGTTCAGCTTTACAGGGAGGATTTTCTTCTCTTCATGGAACCTGGCGGTTTTATGAAGGGAGTTATCGTAATAGGCATAGCCGCTCAGCTTTTTCTCGTTTTTGGGTTGCGGCCATCTGGCATCAAAATAGGCCGTGCCTTTCAATCCCTCTTTTTCCGCCTCAATGCTGTCCTTGATCATCCGTCTGACAATACC
>PIVQ01001315.1 GCA_003354055.1 Desulfobacteraceae bacterium
CATCCTTGACAGCCCCGATCGACAAAGCGTGAAATCGGCGATTCGGTATCATTTTGACCAAACCGGGAAATTGCTGTTTGGGACAACATCCTGCGACCGGGTTCGTCCACCTTAAAACAGAGCCTGCCCGGGCCGAAAAAGTCCTTTATTTTCTTGACCAGAGTATATTCTCAAAATGTGGATGAGATTTTTGGGTATATTTTGACATAGGATTGATAACACCTTTCTTTTCAGTCAGTTAAGTTGTCGGGAAGTACAACTTTTTTCGATAACAATTACAATATAGGAGGTGTTATGAACAATGAGACCCGTGAAAAAATTGCTTTGATCCGTTTCAAGTTGATTAGCCCGGTGTTGGCAGAGCCCGGGAGGGTTCAAAATGAGTACTTTCGCACCCAGGCTGCCAAACGTCATGAATTTCCACGCTATGGCAGCCGGAAGGTCAAAGTATCCACCCTGAAATCCTGGCTCAAAGCATATCGGGAAAATGGTTTTGAAAACCTCAAACCTAAAATAAGAAACGATAAAGGTCGGCCGAGACGAGCTAACCCACAGCTACTGGATGCCATAAGGGTGCACTGCAAGGCCTATCCTTATATTACTGTGAAACGACTTCATGAAAGACTCACGGAACAAGGTTTGATCGGAATCCCGCCCATCCATTATAATACGCTGCTGCGAATTGTTAAGGAAGAACAGTTGTTGAATTTCGGGGGTAAGCGCCGGGATGAGCGAACCAGTTTTGAGACCGGTCATGTCAACTGTCTTTGGATGGGCGATTTCATGCATGGTCCCCAGGTAACTGTAAACCGAAAAACGTATAAGGCCATACTGTGCGCCATCATAGATGACCACAGCCGGATGATCGTCGGGCACGCCTTTGCTCCGACTGAGACAGTCTTGTCATTGACCATGGTATTAAAGGAGGCCTTTCAGACGTTTGGGCTTCCTGAACGTCTGTATGTCGACAATGGGGCATCTTTTAGTTCCGATTTTCTGGCCAAAAGCTGTGCATTATCCGGTATATCACTGATTCATTCAAAGCCCTATGACTCTCCTTCCCGTGGAAAAATTGAAAGATTTTTTCGGACGGTCAGGGATCGTTTTTTATCAACTATTACTGAAAAGCCGACATTGGAAGAACTCAATGAGTCGTTCACCATCTGGCTGCATGATGATTACCATCATAAACTGCATACCGGGATAGATGAACGGCCCATCGACCGTTACCATCGTTCATGTGGTCACACAAATATAACCCGGCCGACAAAAGCGGAACTGGATGAAATATTTCTTGTCCGGCATGAACGGGTGGTCAATAACGATGCCACCATCCGTTTTAAGGGAAATATCTACG
>PIVQ01000521.1 GCA_003354055.1 Desulfobacteraceae bacterium
TGGGCCTCGATATATGAAATTGTCCCGGGAGAGACACCCGAATTTTGGTACGCCTGCACCATGGCCGCCTTCATCCCGTTGCCCGTGGGGGCCGTCAGGGACATCCCTTTACCGC
The DNA here is from genome assembly GCA_003354055.1 of Desulfobacteraceae bacterium. The sequence goes on from PIVQ01000521.1 coordinate 116, forward strand.
CGTGTGCAATGCCGGTGCCCTTGATGACGGCATAAATGCGATCATTGTCACCGATTGCCTTGTCCAGTGGTTTAATGATCATCGCGCCAACGCCTTCGCTGCGGACATACCCGTCAGCATCTGCCTGAAACGATTTTGCCTTTCCCCTTGGGCTGAGATGGCCGAATGCATCGACGCCACTGAATCCGACCGGCGAAAGAAGCAGGTTGACCGCGCCGATAATCGCCTGTTCGCATTCACCCAGGCGCATGGAGCCAATCCCGCGGTGCAGGGCAGCGAGCGCCGAGGAGCAGGCGGTCTCACAATATTCGCTCGGGCCGTGCAGATTAAACGCATAGGAGATGCGGTTTGGGATCGCTGAAAGAGCTATCCCCGTGGGCGCGTAAGGATCATTTTGCGGAAAAGAGGGAAGGTGCATATATTCGTTCATGCCGGGGCTGATGAATACGCCCGTGGGCGTTTGAGATAACGCTTTGGGGGCAATGCCCGCATCCTCCATCGCTTTCCATACGTAGAGCATCATAAGGCGCTGCTGAGGATCCATCACATCCGCTTCCCTGGGGGATATACCAAAGAACATGGGATCAAAATCCCCAACGCCGTTGATAAACCCGCCCCATTTGACACCGGTTGCCTCTTCCTTTTGCACATCTCCCAAAACCCTTTTCCAGTCCCAGCGATCCCGTGGAATTTCGGTAATACAATTTTTACCCGATTCAAGATTTTTCCAGAAGGCTTCGACATTTTCCGCCATTGGAAATCTTCCGCTGATGCCGACAATGGCTACGGGAGCAACAGACGTGTTCGAGACCGGCTCCTTCTTCTGTGCAACGGATACCTGCGCAAAGCGTGCTCGCGTCCTTTTAGGGATCGGTGTACCGCCGGAAATCCGTGGCGCCAAACTCGCTTCCGGGCTGCCTTTCTCAACAAATTGTCCTGCTAACAGCGATGGATGGGCGCCCACCAGGTATTTTGCAAAACCATCCAGGGTCGGATACTCGAAAAACAGAGTGGGAGGCAGCTCAAGATCATATTGCTGGTTGACTTTGTTGGTTAATTCAGTCAGTGAGATGGAATCGAATCCATAACTGCCCAGCTCCTCCTCCGGATCAATTTTTTCGATCCCGATTTTCATCATTTTAGAAACATCAGCCATCAGCCGACGCTTAACCGCCTCCAATAACCCTAAGGCGTCGTTTTCCATCGGGGAACGGGAAGACTCGCCGCTCAAAACGGGATCAGGTGCAGGCACGGCCGGGGAAAGAAACTTTTGCCGCATTTGGGCAATCTGGCCTTCGCAAACCAGGGTCCGTGGCAGATCCAAGGCACAAGAGCGATAAAATGCCATGAGACCGTTCTGCGTCCCCAAGGCAATCATCCCTAATTTCATCTTCAGCATTTTTAAAGTTTCTTCATCCACCCGCATTCCGCCCTCTCGCCAAAGCGGCCAGTTGATGGACAAAGTTTTGCCGGAACGTTTTTTCGCTTTAACGAGGCTGTCTCGATATTCGGCATAGGCATCCATGAACGCGTTGGCGCATGCATAATCCGTCTGTCCGATATTGCCCAGCGCTCCGGCGCCGGAGGAAAACATGATAAAAAAATCAAGGGGCAGATTCCTGCTCTCTTCATCCAAATTGGTCAATCCCGAAACTTTCGGCCCCAGAACTTGCCTAAACTCCTGCCTCGTTTTTTTAATGATCGCGTTATCCCGGATAATACCGGCGCTGTGAATGATGCCGTTCAGCTCTTTAAACGCGTTCTTGATGTTTGCAATCAACTTCTTGACATCGGCTTTTTTCCGGACGTCCGCCTGTTTATATTCGGCCCTGGCGCCGCCATCTTCCAGTTTCGCGAGGAGTGATTGTTTTTCCGGGCCAAGTTTGGACCGGCCAGTCAGGATGATGACGGGATTTTTAACCCGGGATACGATCTCTTTGGCAAAGATGAATCCCAGCCCGCTCGCACCGCCGGTAATCAAATAAACGCCCCGGTCTTTCCATGGTATTGACTGTCCGGACAATTCAGTCAGGTTTTCCTTAACATCCCCGGTGGTTTCAAATGCCGCGACCAGACGTTTGTCATCCTGATAGCGAATCACTTTGTCTTCGGGACACCGGGCATTCTCCCCCAGCATCCGTGTGATGGTACCTGAATTATCCTTGCCCCCGGTCATTTCGATGGTTTGACCGGAAAGCGTTGAATTTTCCATATCAGCGCTTTTCAGCAATCCGGAAAGGCCAATATACAACCCCTTTTCGCTATTGCCCGGAATCACCAGCTGAATGAATTGCGTCCCCTTTGGTTTCCCTTGGAGGATAATTTTTTTTATCTCATTGAACAGCTGAAGTGCATAGGTCTCAAACCGGCCTTCGATTTTCTTCTTTTTCGATTTTAAAGAGATACATTTAACGCCCTTCATGACTTTTTTCAGGGTCGATGCGAGGCCCGGCGCAGCCTCACAAAGTACGACAATATGCTGGTCATAATTATGTGGTGCAACTGCCTCATCATCTACTGGTTTCTCTTTCCATGACGGTTTCAGCAGCAATACTCCCGTTTCCGGGTCTTTAAATTCTTTAGTGGAAAATCCCCGTAACCGTGCACAGATCCGGCCGTTATCATCACACACATCAATATCGAGCTTTTGAACTCTGTTATCTGCCGCGGCACAGGTTCTGATATGGGCCCACATGGTTGAAGCACATGGGCCGTAAATCTCTATATGCTCCAGGGCAAACGGCACTGAGGGCTGAAGATTGCCGGGAGATTTGAGGCCTGGCCCGGTGACTCCCGGCTCGAACATCAAACCGATTGACGCCTGTAACGCTGCATCCATCAGACCCGGATGCAGGGTAAACTGCCCGTCCCTATCAAAAACAGAGGTCGGAAGCGCCAGACGGGCCAACACCTGCCCCTCCCCCACATACAAAGTTTCGATCCCTTTGTGTCCCGGACCATATGAAAGGCCCGCCTTTGCAAAAGCATCATAGCATTCATCCGCCCCCACCTGGCTTTGCGTGCATTTCGCTTTAATCGATTCGATATCAAGCGAAGGGGCTTCCTTGAACTGCACGACCCTGGCGGCGCCATAGCTATGCACCAAAGTCTTCCCTGTATCGCTATCGCCTGAAGGCTGGGTAAAAATCTCATAACCCAATTCTCCGTTTTCTTTGGGACTGTTTTCTTTGGGAAACAACCGAATATGAACATCCAACGGATCTTTTCTGGACACGATGGGCCTGGTCCAGACGATGTTTTTCAGTGCAATACCCGATAATGGCGCCTTTGAAACGCCATTGTCATTAAACCCTTGAACAAAAGATACGGCGGCCCGCGCCATCTCCAGGTAGGCTACTCCCGGCATCACCCTTTTGTCCGCCACCACATGGTCCGTAAAATAAAACTCATCACCGGTGAAGCGCTTAAGGAATTTTAATTCCTTGGGACTTGAGATATCTTGATCTATCATTGGATGACGTATCGGCATTTGCCCTTTCACGCCGGGCGATACGAAAGACGTCCGCGGCAGGGGACGCGCCGTAAAATGATCGAGGCGCGTGAGCAGCTTACCCGATGAATCAAGCAACCGAATATTGAAAACTTTTACATCACCGTCACCAACCTGAACGGCATGAGCATAACATTTTTTCGGTAAATTAGGATGGACGATCTCGATTTCACCCAACGAATACGGTACAGCGGCTTCTCCTTTTTCGAAAAGGCCGAGGATCGTCTCCCCTTTTATAATTTCCGGATGCAGACCAAAGAGACACGTCTCAAAGGCGCCGTTCAATAAACTCGGATGAAGGCCGTAAGCGCCGAAGGTATCATCAAGATGGGAAGGCAGTTCCAGAAGCGCCAACGCCTCTGCTTTATTATCATTTAAGAACAAATCCTTGATGCACATGAAACTTGCAGGGGCAGCCCCTTTTTCGTAGGTTCCGTAAAGCGCTTCATGCCCCTTCCTGATAGTGCAGCGTACTTTAATCGATTCAATGGTTGATTCGATATCCGATTTGACATCAGGTGCCAGCGCTTCATTGGCCCGCAGCAAAAGGACAATACCGCGGCTGTGAACCTCCGTCTCGGTGTTAATACCGCCAAATCCGATATCACCGGATCCGGTATCCCCTATGTGCGAATAAACCTCAAAAGCAATTTGACCACCCTCTTCCGGAAACAGGCCGATATGCACACGGACCTGTGCCTCTCCAACGATTATAGGTCTTGCCCAAACCAGGTTGTTAACTAAAATCGTGATTTGCTCCTCTTGCCGGAGAGCCACGGCATGTATCACCGCGGCCCGTACCATCTCCAGATAGGCAGCCCCGGGCAGCATCCTTCTGCCGCCGATAAGATGATCCGCGAGGAAAAACTCATCCCCTGTAAATGTCGCGCTGAAACGCTGTTCGGTCAGGTCGGATGTGTTCTCATGCACCAAAGGATGCAATTGGGGATGCTGCAGTATGTTGCCGCCCCCATCCTTCTGGCCTGCAGCGTCAGCCATCCAATACCGCTCCCGTTCAAACGGATAGGTGGGCAGGCTGATCCGCCTCGGCTTGACACTGCCGTATAGTGTATTCCAGTCAACAGCGAAACCGCTTGACCAAAGGGACATAATTTCTGAGCCGTTTCCGTGCTCAACCCATTTTTGGATCGCTTCCCGAAACGCTTTATCCGCCGCTAACGTCTCCAGAGTATCCGATAAGGGTGCAGCCTTTCGTTCCACCCTTCTGCAGTGAAGTCCCTCAATGGCATCGTCTCCGGCAGCAAAGCGTTTCAATTTGTCCAGAAGTTCTTCCACGGAGTTTACACTAATGGCCAATCGTTCGGTCATAGCTTCGCGGGCGACCTGAGATGTATAGGCAATATCGGCAATATTAAAAGGCAACCCATCCGCCATGGGCCATCCATCGAGAAACGCCACCATTTTTCGGGCGTATGCTTTAAGGCGTTCCCCGTTTTTGGCTGAAAGCACGAAAATAACCGGCCGGCTTTCCGCTTCGATAACAGGTCTTGTATCCTGATATCCGTCGATGATCATATGGACGTTGGTGCCGCTGAATCCAAAGGAACTGACCGCGGCACGCAACGGGTGCCCGCCTTCGACTTTCCAGTCCTTTAGTTCAGTATTCACGAAAAAGGGGCTGTCGCCAAAATTGATATGCTCATTTTCTAAGGAGAAATTGATGGAGGGCGGTATTTTCTTCTGATTCAGGGCTAAAACGACCTTGATGACGCTTGCAACCCCTGCCGCGGCCATGGTATGCCCGATATTGGTTTTGACCGACCCGATGGCGCAATATTGTTTTTTATCGGTATACTCCTTGAAAACTTGTGACAAGGCTGCGACCTCTATGGGATCTCCAAG
>PIVQ01000522.1 GCA_003354055.1 Desulfobacteraceae bacterium
CAGTATACTCTTGACATAACCCCGACAACGCTGATCTTGTCACCTGAGATGTCTGTGGGATCGGTTACCCCGATGTCTGCGGACAACTTAGTATCGCCTATTTTCAATGCGGTGATGTGTCCTACCAGGTCCTGTACGTCTTTTACAAAGTTGAATCCTTGCTCTACACTGCAGTCATAAGTTAATTCGGCCATTTTCTTTCTCCTCTATGGTTGTGTTTACTTGCTTGGTTTCTTTCCCGCTCTTGGGAATTCTATTGAGCAAGTGCCGTGCCAGGACAAGAAAAGCCTTACTTTAAGGGCAGTTACAAATAATCAACAACAAAGTTGTCAACGGAATTATCAAAAAACTCGATCTGCGAACAACTCAAAGCAACAAAGTTGCCGATTGGTTGCACAGCCTACCGATAATAATGCATTTTTTTATTTTTTGAGGGACAGATACATGGCAATCTGCGCCGTAAAAACAATCTGGTCGTTCATATCCTTGACTGTCACCTCAACCGGGCAATCCCCGGGTACGTCAAGACGGTCCAGAGGGATTTCACAGGAGGCCACAAGATCTGTTCGGGCAATCTTCTTATAGGCAACACTCATCCCCTTGGGAATCCAGCGCATCGTTTTCGGCAGACTGGCCTCCACCATGGTGCCGGCTGAAAGCTCTGCCATGTTGCACATGGCAATGGCATGGACGGATTTTAGATGATTGGTAACAGCCCGTCGTTTTTTTATCCGAATCCTGCAATATCCCGGTTTTAAGTCTTCAAATCGTGGGCGAATGCTCCTGAAGTAGGGAGCCTTGAAGCAGACCATACGTGAGAAAAGAGCCTTCCCCATTGGCAGTTTTATACATTTATTATAAATACCCAGTACTGATCCCATGATATCTCCTTTTTTGAAATTCACAATATTTGATACTATCAATTAAATATTTAAATTTTTTTAGTTGAATCCTATCCTGTGCTGAACCGGTCCAGTATTGTCTGGTTGATCTTTTTATAAATCGCCATCTCCTCTTGGGAGAACCCATGGCCGATAAGATCATTGGTGGCCCGGACAATGGGTTTTAACACCCCTGCCTGTTCCAGCCCCTGGGGGGTAATGGTCACCAGAATCTGCCTTCGGTTCTCAGGATTGATCTCCCGGGTCACTAGTTTCCTTTTCTCAAGCCCGGCCACCAATCGTGTGAGCGCCGCATTGTCCATATCCAGAATCTGGCTGAGCATCCCCATAACGGTCTGCCCTTCTTTGTCCAATGCCAGGAGAATCCCCATCTGGCCTGGGGACAGGGATAGGTTTTCTTTTTTTAACTCTTTTTTTATATGGCTCAGGATCCCGTTCTGGATCCTTGACATCATGAATAAAAAACGGTCTGTCATCTTTTCCTCTTTTGAATTTGTTTCTATCAATATTAGATAGTATCAATTATTTTGTCAATAACTTTTTTTAATAGGCTTTTCGTCGGATCTTTTTGACCCTTCCACTGCAATGGGATAGGATGCAGACATGATGAAACAAGACATTACCATAGTGGATAAAGGAGAGGGCTGGATGTGCGTGGAAAAGCCCTCGGGTATCAGTGTACACAATGAGCCGGGCAGGGATTTGATATCCCTTCTGTCTGCCCAACTTGGACCGGACCGAGAAATCCTCCAGCCTGTGCACCGTCTGGATAAGGAAACCTCAGGCCTTCTGCTCCTGGCGCTGGATCACCCCACCCTAACCCGGCTGTCAGACCTCTTTGCCGGGGGAAAGGTTAAAAAACAGTATAAGGCGTTGGTCCATGGAAATTTTGAGCAGGATCAGACCCAAGGCACCTGGAACACCCCGCTATCTAAACAGGCAGGCGGCAGGACCGACCCCAAAGGAAAAGGGAAAAAGCAGGAGGCGGTTACCCGGTATCAGGTCCTGGAACAAAGCCCCCATTATGCCCTGCTGGATATTGAGCTTCTCACCGGACGCAAACATCAGATCAGAAGACATGCCAAACTGAACCGCCACCCTGTGGTCGGAGACAAGCGGTACGGCTCACCCCGGGCCATAGCCTTTTTAAAAGAGCAGCGGCAATTCTTCGGGATGGGCCTGCAGTCTTACTATCTTGAGTTTCGGGATAACAACCGCACCATTGTTCTTAAACAGCCGGATCTTCCAATGGACATGAGCCGGCTTATAAATGAGGATGTTAACCCGGAAGAATCTTAATATTCACCCGCCGCTGCCGAGGGCCGTCAAACTCACAGAAGAATATACCCTGCCAGGTACCCAGAATCATTTTTCCGTTTTCAAGGGGAATGGTTTCAGAGGGCCCGAACAGACTCACCTTTATATGGGCGGCTGAATTGCCCTCCATATGTTTAAATCCGTCATCAAAGGGAATGACCTTATTAATACAGGACAGAATATCTACTTCAACCGCCGGATCTGCATTTTCATTGATGGTGATCGCCCCTGTGGTATGCATGGAATAGACATGAACAAGACCGTCTTTTATACCGGAAGCGCCAACCACCTCCCTCACCTGGGCCGTGATATCGATCATCTGGGTGCGTGCGCCGGTTTTTACGGAAATCTGCATCACTTATCTCCTTTATATATGCCAGTATTAAATAAGGGTTAAACAAAAAGGCCGGCATCAGGTATCGCAAAAGCGATATCCGATGCCGGCCCCGGATATTACGTCCTGAAAAGCTTAAAGCTTACAATTCCAGGGCTTTTTTCACGATATTTTCAGCAGAGAAGCCAAGCTCTTTGAGCACGGTGCCGCCGGGTGCGGAAGCGCCGAACCGATCAATGGCAATGATCTTTCCGTCATTGCCGACATATTTATCCCATCCCATGGAAATACCGGCCTCAACAGCCAGACGTTTGGTAAGGGCCGGGGGAAGGATTCTTTCTTTATAGGCGGCCGGTGCTTTTTCAAACAACTCCCATGAGGGCATGGAAACAACAGATGCCTTGATATTGTGGTCTTTTTCAAGGATCTGGGCCGCTTCCACACAGATATGAACCTCGGAACCGGTACCAATGAGCAGCATCTGAGCCTTGGGCCCTGCATCCTTCACCGTATAGGCACCAGAGGAGGCATCACCGTCTTTGGAAGACATATCCAGCGTCGGCAGTTTCTGACGGCTGAGGATAAGGGCTGTGGGTGCATCCTGAGTGGTCAGCGCCTTCTGCCATGCCATGGCGGTCTCATTGGCATCTGCAGGCCGGATAACGTTCAATCCGGGAATGGCACGAAGCGATGCCACATGCTCAACCGGCTGATGGGTGGGACCGTCTTCGCCAACCGCAACTGAATCATGGGTAAATACATAGATCAGGGGCAGTTTCATCAGGGAGGCCACACGGATGGCGCCCCTCATATAATCGGCAAATACCAGGAAGGTGCCGCCGTAGGGGCGGATACCTGAATGGAGATACATACCGGTCATGATGGCACCCATGGCGTGTTCACGGACACCGAAACGGATATTTCTGCCGCCCCAGGCTTCTTTCTGGAATACTTCGCAGTCGGTCAGATAAGTTTTGTTAGACGGTGCGAGATCTGCAGAGCCGCCCATGAGAACCGGCAGGTTCTTGGCAATGGCATTGAGGACCTGGCCGGATGCAGCACGGGTGGCCACGGGACCGTCTTCGGGCTTGAATACGGGAACTTCTTTGTCCCAGCCCTGAGTCAGAAAACCGGAGATGGCATCCACAAAGAGCCCTGCTTCTTCAGGATAATCACCCTTATAGACGTTAAAGATCTCCTGCCAGTCGTTTTCAAAGCTGTCGCCAAATGCCAGAGCCTTGCGGGTATTTTCCAATACCTCTTCAGGCACGTAAAAGGTTTTATCCTCGGGCACACCGTAGAATTTTTTAACCAGTTTGATTTCGTCTTCACCCAGGGGAGCACCATGGGCATCGGAGGAATCCTGCTTGTTGGGGCTGCCGTAGGCAATATGGGTGGAAAGTTTAATCAGGGTAGGCCTTGCCACGGCATCTTTACCGGCCTGGATAGCTTTTTCAATGGCGACCAGATCATTGCCGTCTTCCACCTCAACCACATGCCAGTTCATAGCCTCGAACTTGGCCTTTGTATTTTCCGTAACGGAAATATCTGTCTTGCCTTCAATGGTGATGCTGTTGTCATCCCAGATGAGGATGAGTCTGCCCAAGCCCAGGTGCCCTGCCATGGAAATGGCTTCCATAGCCACCCCTTCCATAAGGTCGCCGTCACCGCAGATTGAATAGGTGTGGTGATTGATCAGCTTCTGGCCGTCTTTGTTGAACCGGGCTGCCATATGACGTTCGGCAATGGCCATACCCACGGCATTTGCAACACCCTGTCCCAAAGGACCTGTGGTGGTTTCAACACCCGGGGTGTCTCCGTATTCCGGATGACCCGGGGTTCTTGATCCCCACTGCCGAAACTCCTTAAGATCGTCCAGTTTCAGACCGAAGCCGAACAGGTAGAGCATGCTGTAAAGCAGGGAAGAGCAATGGCCGCCGGAAAGAACAAACCTATCCCTATCAATCCAGGAGGGGTTGGCAGGATTTTGTTTCAGGAACCGTTTGAACAGCACATAGGCAGCAGGAGCCAGGCCCATGGGCGCACCCGGATGGCCGGAGTTGGCTTTTTGAACCGCATCCATGCACAGGGTCCGGATGGTGTTAACAGTCAGTTGGTCAAGGGTTTGATTGGCATCAGCCATTGTCGTTGTCTCCTAAAAAAAGTAAAAAAATTACAAGGCCCTCATGGACTCGGGTTTTAAAGGTATATTTCCTCTAAGGGCCTGTGATATCAATTCAAGTGTTTTTTCTTTATCCTGGGGCAATCTGGCCCGGATGGGCAAATAATTGGATGCATGGTTGGCATGGAAAAGCCCGTCTGTCAAGGTAGTTGCGGCAATCATCCCTCCAAGCTCGGTGAGCATTTCCTCAGGACCCAACAGGGGGAATTCCCCGGCTTCGTATTGGTCGTGGAGTTCGGTACCCGGAAGAAGCATCAGGCTGAGCGCCCCGACATAATCCGGATCCATGGCCGTCAATACCCGGCCTGTTTCTCTGGCATGGTCCAAAGACCGTTCCCGGCCTCCTAATCCCAGAAGGACGGTGACGGAGAGTTGAATACCGGCAGCCTTTACCTTTCTTCCCATATCGATCATCTTCTGGGCGGTCGCGCCTTTCCGGATATCTTTAAGCACCACATCATCACCGGATTCCAGACCCATATAGGCAATTTTGACGCCAAGGTTCCGTAATTCACGAAGTTGGTCATCGGTCTTCATCTTAATGCTTTTGGTATTGGCATAGACACCGATCCGATCAACCCACGGCAGCCGTTCCCGGATCCGCTCAAGAATGGGTACCAGCCGTTTCTGGGGAATAATCATGGCATCCCCGTCGCAGATAAACAACCGGTTCTGGCGGCCACAGTTTTCCCTGGCAAATTCAATATCCTGAAAAATCACATCATCTTTCTTGATATTAAACCGTTTGCC
>PIVQ01001316.1 GCA_003354055.1 Desulfobacteraceae bacterium
AAATTTTCAAAAGCCTATTTCATGCTGGGCAGGACCGCCATGAAAATGAAAAACTATAAGAAAGCATATTCCAGGTTTTCCAAGGCGGTGGAACTTGATCCTCAATTCATTGAGGCCAGGATTGAAATAAGCCGCCTTCTTCTTGCCGGCAAGGCCACAGAAAAGGCAAATGAGCATATTGAATATATCCTGGAGAGAAATCCCGTCAATGTTGAAGCTGCAATCTTAAAAGCCTCTGCACATTTCATTGAAAAAGAGTATGGCCCGAGTAAAACGATTCTCTTGGAACTGCTGGAAAAAAATGAGTCGTCTCCTGATATCTATATTATGCTGGCATCCATATCAAAGCTTGACGCAGATTTATTACAGATGGAAAAGCATATTAAAGAAGGACTTAATAAAAATCCTGAAGCAATAATGCTGCTGTTAAACATGGCGCAGATTGAAATTGACAACAAAAACTACAATGCAGCTGCTGCCAACCTTAAAAAAGCTATTATACTGAAACCTGAGCAAACCGGAATTAAGCTTAATCTTGGAAGGGTCTACCTTGCCCAGAATAAAAACAGCGAGGCCCAGGAACTTTTAATGTCCCTGGCCAATCAAAATCCAGGTGGCGAAAAAAACACCCTTCTGGTTGCCCAATTCTGGTTGAAGACGGATCAAACCAAAAAGGCCGTTGATATTTTAAAGAGAGGCATTTCCGACAGGCCGGACAGCTTTCCCTATAGAAATTTATTGGCCCAAATTTATTTTAAATCAAAAAAATTTGCAGATGCCCAAATGGTTTTAGAGCGGGCTTTGGCCTTAGCTAACGATCCCGGGCATCCGGATGTCATCACAACAAAGGTTGTCCTGGCAAAGATGATGATGACCAAAAAAAACAACAGCACAGCGAAACGCCTTGTTCAGGAAGTACTGACAGAGGATCCTAAAAACGTGGATGCCCGCATCCTGATGGGGCGATTATATTTAGCAGGGAAAGACGGGGGTAATGCGGTTTCCGAATTCAGGATGGTTGTGGAGGAAAAACCCGATTTTATTGAAGGCCACCTGAACCTTGCCAAGGCACATATGTTGAACGAGGAGAATGACCTTGCCCGTGATGTTCTCCAGACGGCGTATAAACTTGCGCCCGGTTCAGTGGCTGTTTTTACGAGCCTTGTAAGGTTTCATATTAAGACAGATGATAATAAAACCGCCGTTGAATTATGTGAAAACCGGCTTGAAAATAATCCCAAGGAAGCCATGACATGGAATCTTCTGGGCAGTGTTTATTTTATAAACAAAGAGTTTGAAAAAGCCAAAGACCGGTTTGAAAAGGCCATTGAACTGGCTCCGGAGTGGAGCAAA